>JAYUAJ010000245.1:0-1807 GCA_043741375.1 Hyphomicrobiaceae bacterium
ACTAGACAGTTAGCAAAAGGTGAACCATGGCAGACATTCCTCGTGAACGCGATTCGTTCAACTCGGCGTCCAGTAGCTCCACGGGCATTTGGATAGCCAGGACACCCGCGCCCGCCCCATAACAGGGCGAACGACGGCACCCGTGCCATGCCACAGCATGCACGGGTGCCTCATCGCTATTGGTTTCTACCATTCAATAAAGTGCCGACCACGGCCTCTGAGAGTTGCTCGACCCAAAATCAGCAACGCCGTCAAGGCCCAGCTCCGCAATCAGGCGGCCTGCATGCCCTCCCCCGCCCACTGGCGGCCTCAAGCCGGTGATCCCGATCCTGGCCGGTGGCATGACCGCCGAGCGCGTGCCGGAACTGCTCGCGTTCTACGGCCCGGACGTTATGCTGCTGATCGGTGGCGGATTGCTCGCTGCGGGGCCGGACCTGACCAACGCTACGGCGCGTTTCGTCAAGGCGGTCGAAAGCTATCGGTATTCCTGAACTTGCCTCAAGAGGCCGCACATGCGCCCCGACAAAGACGACAAACCAACGCAGCCGCCAAGCGCCCGCCGCGCCTTCCAACACAACGGCCATCGCTGGGAGCGGGTGGACGTGCATCCGTACAAGGATGACGGCCGCGCTCTGTTCAAGGACGTAACGCGTCAGATTTTGGTGTCGCGGCCAGATATCGCCGGAGAGCTGCGCTATTTCGAAGTGGCGCCGGGCGGCTACTCCACGCTGGAACGCCATGGCCATGTGCACGGCGTGCTGATCCTGCGCGGCAGCGGGCGGGCGCTGGTGGGCGACGAGGTGCTGGACCTCGCGACCAACGATCTCGTCACCGTGCCGCCGATGACGTGGCACCAGTTCCGCGCCCCGGCCGATGGCCCACTGGGCTTCCTCTGCCTGGTCGACGCGGTACGCGACAAGCCGCAGCTGCCCGCAGCGAGGGACCTTGAGCAGCTGCGCCGGGATGCCGATATCGCCGCATTTCTCGACGGGCGGTGAGGGGCGGCGCTCACTGCCTGTTATTTGAACATGGGCGGCCGGGCATCGACCCAGGCGCCTTTGGACTTGGCGGAGGCGACACACGCATGCACGGCGGCCATCGATCGCAATCCATCTTCGGCGCGCGGGTAGAGATCGCTGGCGGGGTCGGCCGCCCGGCCTTCCGCTTGCGCATCAATGGCCTCGGCGAGATCGCGGTAGATATTGGCGAAGGCGAGCGGCATGCCTTCGGCGTGGCCGACGGTGACGCGCGAGGCCCTGTCGGCCTCGGGCGACAATCCGCCCTCGCCGCGCTCGATCACCTCAAGCCGGCCACCGAGCGGCATCCAATAGAGCTGGTTCGGCTGCTCCTGGGACCAACGCAAGCCGCCCTTTTCGCCAAACACCTGGATGCCCAATCCATGCTGGCGCCCCAAGGCAATGGACGACGTCCAAAGCCTTCCGACGGCGCCGCCAGACATGCGGAAGTTTACCATCGCATCGTCTTCCAGCACACGGCCTTCGACGCAGGACGCGAAATCGGCTGAGAGAGTCTCCACGTCCTGGCCGGTGACGAAACTCGCCATGTGCATGGCGTGGATGCCGCAGTCGGCAAATTGTGCCGATACACCGGCTTGAGCCGGATCGTAACGCCAGCGGACGCGCGGATTGTCTGCATCCGCCGCATTGGCGTGATGGCCATGGGCGAACTCGGCAACCACCACTCTGACGCGCCCCAAGTCGCCGCGCCCGACCATGGCCCGCATGTGCCGCACCAGCGCATAGCCGGTGTAGCCGTAATTGACAGCACAGATCCGTTTGGCCGCGCG
>JAYUAJ010000246.1:0-4478 GCA_043741375.1 Hyphomicrobiaceae bacterium
AGTTGATGGCGACTAGGCGCTCCGACTTGCTGGCGTTGGGCTGGTCGTATTCCGAATAGGAGCAAAACACCAGGAAGCCGCCTGGCGCGTTCTTGAACAATTCGGGTAATTTGTCTTTGAAACCCAAAGGCTTCAGATAGGGGTCCTGGTTGGGGACGAGAGGCGAGGTGACCCAGGCGCAGCTGCCGGGCGGCATGTCGAGCGACCAAGCCGCCGGGTAGGGATCGAACTTTACGACATCGGCCCGGCCTGGGCTAGTCAGTTCACCGCCGCCTTTGCACACCAGCCGGTAGGGCTCTCGCACGATGAAATCAACTTCGACCGTCTGGCCACGGAATATCGTCTGTCCAGCAGGCGGCCGCTGGTCGGCGGCGACTGGAATGCCGCGTTGGGCGCCCTCGACAATATAGCCTTGAAAGCGGGCCGTTTTCACCCGGTTTTCCTTGAAGGTCAACCATCGGCTTTCGATGAGCTCGCGAGCGTAGCTCTGGCTCATGCTGGGAGGCACGGCAGGCACCACCACGCGCATTCCGTAAGCCGCGCCGGCGATCGCCAATAGCGCGACGGCTGCGGCGGCGCGAAGGAACCAGCGGCTGCGCGGAGCAGGCAGCGCGCCAGCCTTGCGCAACGCCTTGACCAGCCGTGCGGTATCGTCCTTCCAGGCCGAGCCGCGCACCTCGATGGCGTTGCGATCCGCCAATTTTTGAATTTCGGCCGGTAACGTCGCTGCGGGCGGCAGGGTGGCGCCATTGACCAGAACCGGGATCACTCGGACCTTGGGGTGGGCCAGGCTGACGGCGATTTCCTGCACGACCGTGTCATTGGATTTGGCCTTGGCGCGCTGATCGAGGATCTGGAACCACCTCGGCCCTATTACGACCAGGACGGCCTCGACCTTTTTCAGCGTAGCGTCGATGCGCTCGCGCCAATCGTCGCCGGCGCCGATGGCGTCGTGGTCCAGGAACAGATTGCTTTCATCTGTTTCCTTCGCAAGGCGCGTATAGAGCGCCCTGGCTTCGCCTTCGGTGTCGTCGCGGCGGTAACAGATGAATACGGCCATAGCTTTTCCCTCATTCGTCATGCGGCCTGCCGGCGATAAGTGATGAGCGGCGGCGGCGGCCGTGTTGAGAATTGCAGCCATGCGATCAGAGCAGGGATCGTGTCTCCTGCATCCATAAGCATACTCCACATGAAGAATAATCCAATTATACTCTTTGCCGGCCGAGGTGATTTTAGCCTTGACGCCAATATCGGCCAGGCAAGCGCACAACTCATCCCGTATTGCGCCGCAGCGCCGCCTCCCGTACACTTTTGTGCAGCGCAATGCGGGTTTCGAGGATGTCGCGGATGGATGGGACGACACGGCAGGGCAAGTTCTTCGAAGACCTCGCGGTCGGCATGGAGGCGAGCTATGCGCGCGTCGTGACCGAGAGCGACATCGCGATCTATGCCGTGCTGACCGGCGACAACAATCCGCTGCATCTCGATGCGGAGTTCGCCGCCGGCACGATCTTCAAGACGCGCATCGCCCACGGCATGCTCACGGCCGGCTACCTCTCCACCATTTTTGGCACGCGGTTGCCGGGGCCTGGGTGCATCTATGTCTCGCAGAGCCTGAGCTTCCGCGGTCCGGTGCGGATCGGCGACGAGGTGACCGCCAAGGTCGTCATCACCGAGCTGATTGCGGCCAAGCGGCGCGCGATTTTCGCCTGCGATTGCTCGGTGGCCGGCAAGACGGTATTGCAGGGCGAGGCCGTGCTGATGGCGCCAGCGCGCGCGGCCTGACCCAAACAGCGCGGGCACGGGATCGATCCTTGATGCAGGTTTTGAAGCGCTTTCACGATGTGCCCGCATCGGCGCGGGGCAGCGTGCTGACCATCGGCAATTTCGACGGGGTACACCTGGGCCATGCTGCGGTCATCGCCAAGGTGCGCGCGCTTGGCGCCAAGCTCGGCGGACCGGCGGGCGCCATGCTGTTCGATCCGCATCCGCGCGCCTACTTCCAGCCGGATGCCGCGCACTTCACGCTGACCCCGATGCCGCAACGGCTCGAGCTGCTGGCCGCCCAGGGCCTGGACTTTGCCGCCGTGCTGCCGTTCGACAGGGCCATGGCGTCGATGGAGGCAGAGGAGTTCATCGCCCAGGTGCTGGTCGCCGGGTATGGCGTCCGCCATGTGGTGGTGGGCTACGATTTCTGCTTTGGAAAAGGGCGGCGCGGCACCGGCGCAATGCTGGAGGCGTCGGCTAAGCGCCTCGGCTTCGGCGTCAGCATCGAGGCAGCGGCGGGCGACGGGGCGGCGTATTCGTCCAGCCGCGTCCGCGATTGTTTGCGCGCTGGAGACGTCGACGGGGCGGCAAAACTGCTCGGGCGCTGGTGGCGCCTCGAAGGCGACGTCATCGCGGGCTCTGGGCGCGGCGAAGGCCTCGGGTTTCCGACCGCCAACATCATCCTGGCGCCCGGCATCGACCTCAAGCACGGCATCTACGCCTCATGGGCGTGGATCGATGGCGTCCGCCACCCGGCCGCGTCTTATCTGGGCAAACGGCCGACCTTTGATAACGGCCCGCCGGTGTTTGAGACCTTTCTGATCGGCTATCGCGGCGACCTTTATGGCAAGCGTCTCGCCGTCGATCTGGTGTCCTATCTGCGCGGGGATCTGCCGTTCGGCGGGATCGAGGCATTGAAGGTGCAGATGCAAGCCGATTGCGCCGAGGCCGCGCGACGGCTCGAGATTGCGCGCGTTCAGTAAGTTACGATGCGCCAGCGGACATTCTGTTAACAGATCGATATGTTGAGGTTAGAGGACATTAGACCCTCTTAGACCTTGACCGGACTATCCTCATCACTACGATTATATCCGCAGTCTGGGCGAGCCTTCAAAGGCACTGGAAAGACTATGGGCATGGTGTTGAAATACAACGCGAATGCGCTCGCCGCCGACATCGCCGTGACGGGTGGTCCGTAGTACCGATCCAAACGTAATACTCACGAGCTGCTCGTGCCTTGCGGCTGAACCAAATGGTAGCAACGTGCTAGACATGAAATCGACGCGCCCCAGACGCGGCGGAGTCTCCTCAACGGGAAGCTCCTCCAAGAATCGCATTTACGCTTTGGCTGCCGACAGCCTGGCGCGGGCCGATCTGGCTCGCCTGGTAGACGGCGCTGCCGAGGCCCTGTGGCAGGACTTTGCAACCGCCGCCGACTTCCTGCGCGAGGCTCCCGGCCTGGCGCCCGGCGCGGTGCTGATCTTTGATCCGCTGCCGGACCGGGATGCTGCCGATGTGGTTGCCTGGCTGGCCCAGCACAAGGCGGATCTGCCTTCGATCGTGATCTCGCCCAATCCGTCCGTGGCGATGGCCGTCATGTGCCTTAAGGCGGGTGCAACCGATTTCCTCACCCAGCCGATCGGCGGCGATGCCGCCGCTGCGGCGCTCGATGCGGCCTTCGCACCGCCCCGCGAGCGGCCGACCCGCAGCATGATGCTGCGCCGGCAATGGATTTCCAGCCGCCTCTCGCAGCGCGAACTGCAGGTCTTGAAAGAGCTGATCGTGGGCCTGTCGAACAAGGCGATCGGCATCAAGCTGGAGATCAGTGAGCGCACGGTGGAAGTGCACCGCTCGCGCATTATGCGGCGAATGGAAGTGGATAGCTTTGCACAACTGGTCCGCCTGGCTGTGGAAGCGGGGCTCGAGTCGGCCTGAAATGGCGGCTCGGCAGCCCTGCTGTGGCGAAATAAAGTTATCCACACAAAAACTGTTAAATTAACCATTGACTGCTGGAATATTCCCCGCGCCGGGCGCTGAGTGGCTAGGCCGTACACCAAGTAGTTGCTGCGTATCCGCCCTTGTTGCACGGCAGCGGGCAACGCGCTTTCGCTGACACTCAGCGAACGTTGCACCTGGAATGATGTGCCTGGCGGCAAAGGGTAAATTGGCCGCCCCGCACGTCGGTGCCTCGAAGCGGGAAGTGTGTCATGGTTGCAGAATTCGCAAAAGCTTTGGCTACCGGAGTGGCCATCACGGCCGTCAGCGTCGTCGTGCTCGCAAGCGCCATTGTGCTGGTCTATGCCTGAGCAGAACTCGGGCCGGCCTCTGTGGATAAGCTGTGCCTAGCGCAATGGATGCTACCTGTCGGTGGCGTCCGTTAGCCGCTGGGCCTGCGACAATAACGATCAGTCACCCGCGTGAACCCAAATGACGATGCACGCGTTTCTCTCGTAGCGTTGCGGGAGTGTGTTGTGTCATGATCGTTGAAATCGGTAAGGCGCTGTTGACCGGCTTGGCCATTACGGCCGCGAGCGCCCTGGTGGTTGGGAGCGCATTCGTGTTGGTTTACGCCTGAGGGCGTCGTAAAGGCTGGATCATCGGCCAGCGCGTTGCTACACACTCCGGCAAATCAGCACTCATGCTTTTGCCGGACATCCGATGACCAAGAAGCCGACCGCCGAAGCGCCCCAGGCAGCGACCAAGGGTCCTGC
>JAYUAJ010000247.1:0-4476 GCA_043741375.1 Hyphomicrobiaceae bacterium
CGTCAAACTGCGCCAGTTGGTCGGGGCGTTGCTGTTTGCTGCGCCGATTGCGCTCTGTCTGGTGTCCACACTTGTGGGAGGAGCACTGTCGATTGCCGCGCTGTTGGCCGCGACCGTCGCGGCCGGCATCGGCGTGGTCACCGAGCGCTGGCTGTTTTTTGCCGAAGCCGAGCACGTGGTCGTGGCCTACTACGGCGGGCCGAAAGTGTGACGGCTCACGCTGGTTCTTCAATCGCCGCTGCCTCAGCCCTTCTCCTGCGTTGGCCTTCGCGGATGGTGATGATCAGCACACCCGACAAAGTCAGCAGACCGCCGACGACCATGCGCCACGTGATGACATGGCCATAGAAGAGTGCACCCGAAACCGCGCCGATGATCGGGGCCAGCAGCAGGAACGGGGCCAGCAGCGGGATCGGGTAGCGCTGGAGCAGCCAATAGAAACCCGAATGGCCGAACAGCGTCGCGCCAAATATGACGACGCCGAGCGATGCCCAGGCTGCCCAGCTGGCATGGGAGAGCATGTAGAGGGGATGAGGCTCAAACAGGAACGATGCTAGAGCCAACGCCGGCCAGGTGAACAACGACACCCAGGCTTGGGTCTCGAGGGCCGCGACGCCCCGCACCTTGCGAAAGAAAATCGCCGACGCGGCCCAGAAGAAGGCAGACACCGCCTGCAGCGCCAGCGCCGTGCCTTGCGCAAAGACCGCCGGATCGAAACCCATGAAGAGCACGCCGCCAAACGCCAGCACGATCGCCGTGCCGCGCCAGATGCCGATGCGGTCGCCCAGGAACAGCGCCGACAGCACCGTAGCGAACGGCACGCCAAGGTTGCTCGCCACAGCCAGGGGTGCGATGTCGGTCGCCATGGCGAGGCCCATGAAGCCAGTGGCGAAAGCGAGCGGACCCGTCAGCAGACAACCAATCGCCAGGTTGCGCATCTGGCCGTAGTGCCAACGCAAATACGGTGCGACGAACAGAAAAGTGACGCCGAAGCGGAGCGCCACCATCAGGAACGGTGAAAAGGCGTCGACGGCGAGCTTGCTGGTGATCCAGTTGAGGCCCCAGACGGTCTGTATCAGGAGCAACAGCCCGAGATGGGCGGGCTCGAACCGCTGCCGAAGCGGCGCCACCGCGCCAGTCATTTCGTGCCGCGCTCTTTCAGGATCTGCTCATGGGCGGCGTTGATGGCGGCGACCTTGTCAGTCGCGATCTTGATGAATTCCGTGGGCATGCCGCGGGCGATCGCCTTGTCGGGATGGTTCTCCTGGATCAGCTTGCGGTAGCGAGCCTTGATGACCTCAAGACTCGCATCATGGGGCACGCCAAGCACCTTGAAGGGATCGCTGCGGTCGCGCGGCACGAAGCGCGCACGGATGGAGCGGAATTCGGCGGCGGAGAATCCGAAGCGCTCAGCCACTTCCTGCAAATACTCGTCTTCCTTGGGGTGCAGCACCCCATCGGCCGCCGCGATGTGGAACAGGCCTTCCAGCACGTCTTCCAGCAGTTCGCGATTGTCGCGGAACAAGTGCGCGAGTTGCGCAGCGTAGGCCTCGTAGCCGGCCACGTCCTGCTTGGCGAGATTGAAGATGCGCGCGACGTTGTGCATCTCGCCTTGCGGGACGCGGAAGACCTCCTTGAAGGCGGCTATTTCATCCGGCGTTACGACCCCGTCGGCCTTGGCCATCTTGGCGCCGAGCGCGATAACGCCGACCGTGAAGGCGATTTGGTTCTCGGGCGAACCATCGGCTTCGTCGTGAGTCAGCTGCCGATCGACACCGAAATGCCCCGCAACTGCGCCCAGCAGAGCCCCAATAGGCCCCCCAAGCGCAAAGCCCGTGGCCGCGCCGGCCATCTTTCCCCAAATGGACATTGAATCACACTAAGCCGTTTCGCGCCGCGCCGCCACTCCGGTCTACAACGCGTCGGGCGCCGGTTTTCCGGCGCGCAAGGCCGCCAGGCTCCGTTGCATGGACCACTGCAGGAACCGGTAGTCGCCGGCATAGGTGATCATGCGGTAGCCGAGGCCGAACATTTCCAGCGCATAGGCCGTCGTCCCGACATGGATGCACGGCTTCACATTGTGTTTTTTGGCCTCCTTGGCGATACGCTTGATGGCCTTCATCACTTCGGGAAATTTCGGATCATAACCTGGCTGTTCGCCCATGCTAAGCGACAGATCGGATGGGCCAACATAGACCGCGTCCAGGCCTGGCGTGGTCAGGATGGCCTCGAGGTTGTCAAGCGCCTCCACGGTCTCGACCATGGCGAAGGTCAAGATGGTCTCGTTGGCCTTGGCCGAATAGTCGGGCCCGCCATAGAGTACGGCGCGTTGCGGGCCGCTGCTGCGCGAGCCCAATGGGGCGTAGCGGCAGGCCGATACGAATGCATCGCACTGCTCCCTGGTGTTGACCATCGGGCAGATGACGCCATAGGCACCGGCGTCCAGGAGCTTGCCGATGATGGCGGTATCGTTCCAGGGCGCGCGCACCAGCGGTGTCTTGTTGGTGGTCGAGATGGCCTGCAGCATCGGCACCGAGACCTGGTAATCGATGCTGCCGTGCTGCAGGTCGATGCAGACGCTGTCGAAATCCTGGTTCGCGGTCAGTTCGGCCGTGATCGAGGACGCGATGCTCAACCAGCCGTTGATGACGTTGCCGCCGTCGGCCCAAATCGTCTTGATGCGATTTTCACGCATGTCGTTCATCTCCTCGCAACACTCTGGCACCAGTGTGCGCACGAGGCGCGGCTGGCGGCAAGAGCTGCTCGCATCGGTCAGGGTCAATGCAATTGATTTATTGCCGGGGCGATGCAAACCTCCGCGCCGTCGCGGTATCGAGGGGCGGCGACGACGCTTGAGAGAATGATTGCAATGGACTTCGACTACATCATCATTGGTGCCGGCTCGGCCGGCTGCGTGCTTGCGGATCGGTTGACTGAGAGCGGGCGCCATAAAGTTCTGGTGCTGGAAGCAGGCGGCAGCGATTTCCGGTTCTGGATCCAGGTGCCGCTGGGCTATGGCCGCACGTTGTGGGATCCGGCGGTGAACTGGGGCTATCGCACCGAGCCCGATCCGGGGCTGGCGGGTCAGGCCGACTATTGGCCGCGCGGCAAAGTACTGGGTGGGTCGTCGTCAATCAACGCCATGGTGTTCATCCGTGGCAATCCAGCCGACTATGACGAGTGGGCGGCCGGCGGCAACCCGGGCTGGGGTTGGAGCGATGTGCTCCCGGTGTTCCGGGGCCTGGAACACAACGAGGATGGCGCCAGCGATTTCCGCGGCGTCAACGGCAAGCTGAACGTCAGCGACGTGTCAGAAGTCCTGCATCCGCTCGCCCGCATCTATCTGAAAGCGGCGCGCGAGGCCGGGCTTGCCATCAATCCCGATTTTAACGGGCCAGAGCAGGAGGGGGCCGGGCTTTACCAGATTACCACCCGCAACGGTAGGCGCATGTCGGCGGCGCGCGCCTTCCTCCACCCCGCGATGCGGCGCAGCAACCTCAAAGTGGAGACCCATGCGCTTGCGACCCGGCTGCTGTTCGAAGGCAAGAGGGCGACGGGCGTCGTCTACCGCCAAGGCGACAGGATGCTGACGGCCCATGCGGGCCGTGAGGTCATCCTCTGCGGCGGGGCCGTGAATTCGCCCCAGCTGCTGCAACTGTCGGGTATCGGTCCGGCGGCGCACCTACAGGCGTTGGGCCTGCCGGTGCTGTTGGACCAGCCCAATACCGGCGCGCATCTCACCGACCATCTGGGGCTGAACTATACCTACCGTTCCCGCATCCCGACGCTGAACAGCACGCTGCGCCCGTGGTCGGGCAAGCTGTTTGCCGGCCTTCAATATGTGCTGGCGCGCAGGGGGCCCTTGAGCCTCAGCCTCAATCAGGCCGGCGGGTTCTTCCGCACCCGCCCCGAACTGCCGCGGCCGAATATGCAGCTCTACCTTCAGGCCATCAGCACGCTGACGGCGCAAAAGGGCACTCGCCCCCTGCTCAGCCCGGATCCGTTCGAAGCCTTCAATCTCGGCCTCTCCTCCTGCCGGCCGACCAGTCGCGGTTCGATCATGATCAAATCGGCCGATGCCACGGAACATCCGCGCATTGTCGCCAATGGTTACAGTACTGAAAACGATGTCGATGAAATGCTTAGCGCCGTGAAGTTTCTGCGCAAGCTGGCGGCGACGCCGTCGCTCTCGGCAGTCATCGAGGAGGAGCTGGCGCCCGGCCCCGCCTGCCAGAGCGACGACGAATTGATCGCCGATTTCCGCAAGCGTTCGGGCACGGTCTATCATCCCGTCGGCACCTGCCGCATGGGGCCGGATGCGGCGGGCGCCGTGGTTGGTCCACGTTTGCGTGTGCACGGAATTTCCGGCCTGCGCGTGATCGACGCCTCGATCATGCCCAACATCGTTGCGGGCAACACCAACGCGGCCGCCCTGATGATCGGCGCCAAGGGCGCAGCCATGGTGTTGGAGGACGC
>JAYUAJ010000248.1:0-10359 GCA_043741375.1 Hyphomicrobiaceae bacterium
GTGATGATCTTTATGAGTGTCGATTTGCCGGCGCCATTTTCGCCAAGCAACGCATGAACCTCGCCTGGAAAGAGCGAAAAGGAAATATCTTGGAGCGCCTGCGTGGCGTCAAATTGCTTGGAAATGCTGCGCGTTTCGAGAATGCGATCACCGGATCGCCCGCTGGCGGTAGCGCTATTCGACCCAAATTGCTCTGCGCCTTCAGTGCGCGCCAACGCTGGCTCCGTCACGGCGACCGCCTCTCAGTCCCTTGGCACAGGTAAAGCCGCCCAGGCATTCCCGCGCACCGAACTCAACGAGCACAATAGTAAGGTTGTACGGTTTGTCGCAAGTGCGCATTGCAGCATAGGACGCTCAGGCCCGTCGCTTGCATTTTGCCGGTTCAGGCGTACGTCCGAATCGATCTTGAGTGCTATGGGTGCCACCGCCTTTTACCGTCAGTGCTGACAATGAAACCGGCCCGCAACGGTATCGCGTGCGGGCCGGGGTTCGACTCAAGCGCACGCTAGTGAAACAGCGCCGGCAGCTTCTGCAGCACGTTCCAGACGCCCCAGGCGATCGGAATGAGCACCACGGCCCAGGCCAGACCCGACATGCCGTCCAAACCGCCCTTGTCGATGCCGAATGAGCCGTACTGCACAGCAGCACCCGAACGCGCCGACTTAGCGCGTGCGCTCTCAACGTCCGCCTCGCTCATATGCCACTTCTTGTCCACGGGATGGATCATGAAGTTGGCGATGAAGCCCAGGATGAGCAGCGCCGCCATGATGTACATGATCGTATCATAGAGATGCGCCGGGCCGATCCCGCCTTCCTTGCGGGTGTCGTGGATGTAGTTGACGATCATCGGACCAAGAATGCCGGCCACCGACCAGGCCGTCAGCAGACGGCCGTGGATGGCGCCGACGAACTGGGTGCCGAACATATCGGCAAGATAGGCCGGGATGGTGGCAAAGCCGCCGCCATACATCGAGGCGATGACGCAGAAGGCGACGACGAAGAGGCCGAGGCTGCCCGCCGCGGCCAGCGACGGGGTAAGGGCGTAGCAGAGGAAGCCGAGCGCAAAGAAGATGAAGTAAGTCGACTTGCGTCCGATCCAGTCCGAGAGCGAGGCCCAGAAGAATCGGCCCGCAATGTTGAACAGCGAGAACAGGCCGACGAACACGGTGCCGATGGCGGCCGCAGACACTTTGTTTTCCGCGGTGAACTGACCGAAACCGACATCTGGGTGGCCGAACAGTAGGCCGCCAAAAGTTTCCTGCAACATGCCCGAGGCGGCGCCGATGATGCCGATGCCGGCCGACACGTTGAGGCAGAGCACCGCCCAGATGAACCAGAATTGCGGCGTCTTATGCGCATTCTCAAGATGCACATTGTGCTGCGTGATCATCGAAGACGCGTTTTCTGGCGGCGGGGTCCAGCCGTCGGGACGCCAGCCGACTGGCGGAATGCGGTAGCTGACGGCGCCGATCATCATGAAGACAAAGTAGATGACGGCCATCAGGACGAAGGTCTGCCAGACGCCGGGACCGGCGGGCGACTTGAAGATGTTCATGGCCTGCGTGGCCAGCGGGGACCCAATAAGCGCGCCGCCGCCAAAGCCCATGATGGCCATACCCGTGGCCATGCCGCGCCGGTCGGGAAACCATTTCACCAGCGTCGACACCGGCGAGATGTAGCCGAGGCCAAGACCGATGCCGCCGATGACGCCAGAGCCGATCCACATCAGCCAGAGCTGGTGCGAGTAGACACCAAAGGCTGAAATTAGGAGGCCACCGCACCAGCACAATGCCGAGACGACGCCAGCGCGCCGCGGGCCGACCCGCTCCAGCCAGCCGCCCCACAAGGCCGCCGATCCGCCGAGGAACACGAAAAACAGCGTACATCCAGCCAAGGTCGAACTGGCTCCAGTTGCAGCCGGTCGCAAACAAAGCCGAGAACGTGCCGATGGTCTTGGCGCCCATGGTCGTTGCGCCCGCCGAGCACTCGGCAAGAGCCTTGCCGTCAGCGCCGACAAGCGCGGCCTGCAGCGGCTTCCAGAACACGCTGAAGCCGTAGGCCATGCGCCGGAATTGCTGCCGAACCCATGGTCGTAGCACTCATTCTAGCGTCTCTCCCCTTTTGCTGGTTCTGCGAATTTTACACTCCGGAAAAGGCCGTCCGGCGCAGAAACCTTGCGATTGCAGATGGCAGGCTATCGCTCCAAATCCGTGGCTTCAACCAAATTGACCGTTGTGCAGCGCAGCAAATCACTCAAGGGCAAGCGAATTCCGGCGCATCGAGCCCAAGTGTGTCCAAGGTGTTGCTTTGATGCAGCATTCCTTCAACTGGAGCGAAGCCCGCGACAGTCGATTCGGTCGCCAAAAGAATCGGCTGACGCAGCTGGCGGTTCCACGGCCGGAACGACCCGGCATTGCCCTTATATAGCTCCAGTGTCAGCGCCGGATCGGTGAGGCCGTCGAGCAGGCTGGTTGCGGCGTGATCCTTGCTGCGCACCGTGGCTTCTATGATGGCCCGGACCGCCGCCCAGGTGGCCCAGTCCGCCTCGCTCATCGCACGTTTACTGGCCTTGGCGAAACGGCGGTTCAGTTGCGGTGCGCCCTGGCGCTCCCAGAATGCATGCCAGGCGACGGGCATAAGACCGGCGGCGCCAATGACTGGCCGGGGCAGGGCGGTGTTGTAGGGAAGCGAGCGCGCAAAGGTGCCTGCGGCGTCGGCGACGAACACGGCGTCATAGTCAGTGTCGCCCGTCAGCAGCCGGAGATTGTTGCTCTCGCCCTGACGCGGGTTGTGACCGGATACGAAAGTCTTTACCCCCGCAATGGTGAGGCCGAACTTGGCGGCCGAGCGCTGAAAGGCCGCAGAGACGATCTTGTCATCGGCCTCTGCGCTTTCCAGCACCAGTATGCGCCGCCAGCTGCGAACAACGAGCCCCTGCGCGAGGGCATCCTCCAGCATGTCCCAGGACGGCAAGGTGTGGAAAAGATGGGTTCGGCAGGCGGCTTGTCTGAGCAGCGTATCGCGGTGACGGGCCTGGAACAGCGGAATGGAAACACCGGAGAGGCCATTGGCCACCGCGGCCGTTTCCGTTAGCGGAAGATCGAGCAGCACGGCGGCAAACGTCTTCTCGCTCGCCAGTTTGTTGATGGCCGCGGCGGCATCGGCCTCGGCCGGCAGCGTGATGTGCTCCAGCACAAATTGGACGCCGATGGCTTGGCCGACGAGCTTGGCGTCGTTCGCAGCCAGCGCCGCGCCAGGGAATGGCGACGGCAATGTTGCGTCGTGCACGCCCTCATAGCCGCGGCTCGCCGCATAGGCCTCGTCCTCGGCCCGATCAACATAGGCGATGGTGACCGTGCGCAGGCCGGCGGCTGAAGCCAAGTCAGGCGCCAAACCCCATGACGCCAGTAGCAGGCCAAACAGCCAAGCCTGGGCGGTGCGCCTGCAACGGGGATTAGTGATCATCGATGACGATCCCATAAGGAACCTCGCCGACCGGCACCGAGACGATGGGTCTCAGAGTCGCCGTATCGACAATTGTAACGTCATCGGACAATCCGTTGGCCACATAGAGTCGGCTCTCGTCATTGTTGAGCTGCAGGCCCCACGGGCGCTGACCGACTAGGATATAGTCCAGCACGGTGCGCGCGGCGACGTCGATAACGGCGACGTGGTTGGCGCGGCCGAGCGAGACATAGGCGCGCTTGCCGTCGCGGGTCATCACGAGATCGACCGGCGTGATCTGCTCGCGCCGCATGCCTGGTGGGGCGAATTCGATGCGGCCCTTCTGTTCGAGTGTCGCCAAGTCGAAAATGTCAACAACGCCGCCGATTTCGGCCGACACCCACAGTTCTTTTTCGTCTGGGCTCAGAGCGAAACGGCGGGGCCGGGTATCGGTCAAGAGGTTCTTGACCACCTCGCCCCTGGCCACATCGATGACATGCACCAGGTTGGCCGCTTCCGATGCGACGAACACCAGCTTGCCGTCGCGCGTCATGGCGACGCCCTCGGGCTCAGCGCCGGTTGGGAAATGCGCGGTGGTCTCGCCGGTATCGAGATCGAACACGGTGGCTTCACTGTCGTCCTCGTTGGAGACGTAGAGATGCCTTCCGTCGGGGTGCAGCGCAAACGTCTCGGGGTCATTGACGTCGCGGTAGCGCTTGATCAGCTTCAGCGTCGCGATGTCGTAAATGCCGATGGTGTTGTCGTCGCCGCAGGCGATGATGAGACTGTTGCCATCGGCATTGGGTCGCATGCCACGCGGGCGCACACACGTCTTCACGGTCTTGACCAACTCGTTGGCGGCATTCAGCACTGTGAGGGTGCTGCTCTTTTCGTTCGTGATGAAGATCAAGCCGGTGTTCTTGGCCCCGGATGGAGCTGCCGCAAAAGTCAGCAGGGCGGCAAGCATCACTGTGAACCCAAGCGACCGCCGAGCGATCATGTTAGCCGTACCCTTCAGGAATTGATTGCCATGACCGCCACGGACACGTCTAAACTGTAGTGTCCGGGCGTCCGGATAGGCAAGCCTGGGAGTTCGTTCTTTGCATATACGATCAATGGCGGGTTGGGCCCGGGTGCTGGCTGCTGGCTGTTCGCTTGGTTTTTTCGCATTACCCGCTGCCGCCAATCCCAGCGAGTGCGCTGCGCTCGAAGGCACCTATGCGCAGACCAAGAGCGGGCTCGTGGAACTGGAAGTGAACAACTTCATGTTCAAGTCTGCCGACAAGGGCTGTTTGGCGCTGATGACGCTGCTGCTCGACAATGGCGGCTCCGTCATCATGCGCCAGCGCGGCGGCGAGACGGCGTTGCATCATGCTGCGATATCGGGCGAGATCAAGGTGGCCAAACTGCTGCTTGAGCGTGGCGCCGACATCAACCAGCGCGACCTCAAAGGCTCAACGCCGCTGTATCTCGCGGCCGAAAACAACCAGTCTGAGATGGTGTCGATGTTGCTGGACCGCAAGGCCGATGCCTCGATCGAGGGGCGTACCGAAGTGACGCCGCTGGCGGCTGCGGCCTACAATGGCAGCGACAAGATCGTTGCGGCACTACTCGCCCATGGCGTCGATGCCAAGGCGCCCGACCGCACCGGCAAAGCCGCTATTCTTTATGCCGCCAATCGCGGTTTCCAGCCGGTCGTGGAGCAGCTCCTGAAGTCGGGGGTCGACGTGAATGCCGTCTATGCGAACCAGCTGACTGTGCTGATGTGGGCGGCAGGATTCTCGGATGACGTGCCTGAGGACGACGCGGTGAAGCTGGTAGCTCTGCTAATCGACAAAGGCGCCAAGCCGGACCTGCAGGACGACCGCGGCTACACCGCACTGATGGCGGCCGCGGAACTCGGTCATGCCGGCGTGGTTAAGCTGCTGGTGGCAAGGGGCGCCGACCGGACCGCCACGAGCAAGGACGGCAAAACAGCGGCGGACTTGGCGACAGCTGTGGAGCTGAAAAACCTTCTGGCGGTGAAGTGATTCGTAGGGTGGGCTGAGCTACTTTGCGAAGCCCGCCCTACGTCCCTCTGTCATTGTCCAGCCGTGAATCTCGACATCAATGCGATGTCCGCATCGCTGAACGACGCCAGCATGTCGGTCATGAAGGAGTTGTTGTCTCGGTCTTTGGTCTTGAAGTCTTTGGTGGTCTTGGTGAGATAGTCGGGGTTCTGGCCTGCAAGGCGAGGCACGGCGCTATCGCCAACATAGCCTTCAAGATGGCAAGCGGTGCACTGGCCCGCCACCTCGATGGGATTGGCCTTGGCGGCATCCTCGGCGCTGGCCGAATAACCGGTCCTCGGCCACTCCTTGGCCGCGAAATATTCCGCATAGGCCAGCATGTCGTCCTTGCTCATCTCGGCGACGATTGGGGCCATCACCTCGTTCTTGCGGCGGCCTTCCTTCATGTCTTTGAGCTGGATGAAGAGATAGCCTGTGTGCTGGCCCCAGATGATCGGGAATTTGGGATCGGGCGGAATGCCCGCCTCGCCGTGACAGGCCGCGCACAGCGCCGCCTTTTCCTCGATGGTTTCAGCGTTCGCGGGCAAAGCCGCCGCCAAAGCAGAGGCCGTCAGGAAGGCCAGGGTTTGCAAAAACAGCTTCATAGATCAGCGCTCACAAGATGACAGGGCATACACATGGATCACACACAAACAAAGGGCGGCGCCAATGATCTGGTACCGCCCTTTGCTACAATCAAGTGTCTGCAATCGCGCCGACCTTACTCAGCCAGCGAGAACGCGATGATCGTGTTGCCGCGCTTGTAGTTGAGCTGCGTGTTGCCGCCCGCGCCGACCACCACATACTGCTTGCCTTCGACGCTGTAGGACGAGGGCGGAGCATTAACGCCGGCGCCAGCCTGGAAGTTCCAGAGCGTGGAGCCGGTTTCGGCGTCATAGGCCTTGAACTGGCCGTTGCCTTCACCGGTGAACACGAGGCCGCCGGCTGTCGCCAGGATGCCGCCGATCATCGGCTGCGGGGTCTTGACCTGCCAGCGGATCATGCCGGTGTTGTAGTCAACCGCGGTCACATTGCCCCACTGCTCTTCGGTGGGAATGACCTTGAAGGCGCCGCCCAGCCACAGCTTGCCGCCGGGATAGGCCGAGTTCTGAACATGGTACGTCATCGGCTGATGCAGGTTGATCGCATAGACGAGGTTCATGTTCGGATTGATGGCCATCGGCGACCATTCAACGCCGCCATTGGCGCCTGGCAGCATGCGCGCGCCATCCTTGGTCGGCAGCACCCACATATTCTCCTGCGGCACCATGGCCTCGGAGAAGCGGATCAGGCTGCAATCCTTAGCGTCGTTCACATAGACATGGCCGGTCTTGCCGCCATGCAGCACGCCCTTGACCATCTCGCCCTTGTCATTCTTGACCATGGCGATGATGGCCGGGGAGACTGCGTCGAGGTCCCAGACGTCATGGGCGACGTACTGGAAGTGGCAGGCATATTTGCCCGTGTCGAGATCAACCGAGACAAGAGAGTCTGTGTAGAGATTGTCACCAGGACGGATCGACCCGTCGAGATCGGGTGACGGATTTCCGACGACGAAATAGATCCGGTTGGTTGCGAGATCAACGGCAGGGTTCTGCCAGACGCCGCCGCCCAGTGTCTTCCAAGGGTCGCCGTTCTTCTTATAGGCGGCCTTCTCAGCAGCGATATCGCGATGCATATCGCGGCCCGTTGCATCCTTCTCGGCCCAGACGCCCTGCGAGTCTTCAGGAATGGTGTTGAAGGTCCAGAGCAGCTTGCCATCCTTGGCATCGTAAGCCTTGACGAAGCCGCGGATACCGTACTCGCCACCGTTGGTGCCGATCAGGATCTTGCCGTTGACGGCAGTCGGCGCCATCGTTTCGGAATAGCCCTTGTCAGGCTCGGCGATCTGCACTTCCCAGGCCGACTTGCCAGTCTTGGCGTCAAGCGCAACCAGCTTGGCGTCAAGCGTGCTCAGGTAAACTTTGTCGCCGTAGACAGCGACGCCACGGTTGTTGGGGCCGCAGCAGAATGTCTGGATAGCGCCGAGCTTGTGCTTGTAGTGCCAGAGTTCTTCGCCAGTACGGGCGTCGAGCGCATAAACATGGTCGAATGAGGTCGTGACATACATCACGCCATTAACGACGATCGGCGATGTCTCCAGCGACTCACGCACTTCCATCTGGAACATCCAGGCGGGGCGCAGCTTGTTCACGTTGCCAGTGTTGATCTGGCGGTTCGGATAGAAGCGCGATTGCCAGTAGTTACCGTTGGTGTGCAGGAAGTTGTTGCCATCACCGGCGGCGCGGCTGAGCAGATCTTGCGAGGCGAGCGACAAATCGCCGAACTTGGTGGCATTCTTGACTTCGTCGGCCGAAGCCGCTGGCGCTGCGATGAGGCTGGCGGCAAAGCCCGCAGCGTCACAGCCATTCTCTTGCGTTACCCCGGCGATCTAAGAAATGCTGCAGCGCACATGACGACGACTGACGAAGCGGTGCTGAGCTTGGGGGCGTAACGCACCGCTTCGGCGACAAGCTAGCACTCAACGATGTGAGCTTTCCTGCCGACCGGGACGGCGGCGGAATGGCGGGACTGGAGTGTTGATACCTCTTTTCTTACCTGAAACAGTTGATAAGGTAGCGATGTTGAAAAAAGGTGCCGCAATGGCCGTTAGCTTCAGGAGAACGCACATGAAAACCTGGGAAACCCCCGCCGTGACTGAGCAGTCGGTTGGCCTCGAAGTGACCAGCTACGCATCGGCCGAAGTCGATCCGGTCTGAACCGCCTAGTCGCCGTTTGGTTTTGGGAAGGGCGCGACACGGTGCTATGCGCGCTGAGGCGTGCGGAGAAACGTGTGCCGCCCTTTCTGCCTTTCAGCCCGAAGGACCTCACGCAGCGGCACGGGCAACGTGCCTTGCTCATCGAGGCGCACGGTATTTCTGCAAAGAAGGCGGACGTAGCATTAGCTGGCGAACCGCGTCCGTTCCCCAGTTGCCGCATCAAAGAAACGGAGATCAGCGGTTTCAACTTGAATCCTGGCGCTATCGCCAATCTTGAGTAGTGGGCGGGTGGTCGTGAACAGTTTCAGGAATTGACCGGCAAGTTCCAGATGCACCACGGTGCCAAGGCCTGTGGGTTCGACCAGAACGACTTGGACCGGAATACCTGTGTGCTGATCTGTGAGGGCAACCCGCTCCGGACGGATGCCTGCCGTAACCTTGGCTAACTCACCAGCATCCGATCGCGTGGGCAGACTGCAGAGTGTCTCTGTGCCGACGCGAAGTTCCGTCCGAGCGGCAACCGGCACCAAGCTGGCTTCTAGAAAATTCATCGCTGGTGAGCCGATGAACCCCGCAACAAAAATATTGGCCGGATCGTCGTACAGCTCCAACGGTGTTCCCACCTGCTGAATGATGCCGCCGTTAAGCGCGACGATGCGGTCGGCCATGGTCATAGCCTCGATCTGATCATGCGTGACGTAGACGGAGGTCGCGCCCAGTTCGCGATGAAGCTTCTTGATCTCGAAGCGCATCTGCTCGCGCAGACGGGCGTCCAGGTTGGATAGCGGTTCGTCGAATAGGAAGGCCTTGGGTTTCCGCACGATGGCGCGACCCATGGCGACGCGCTGGCGCTGGCCACCCGAGAGCTCGCGCGGCTTACGTTCTTGCAACGCGCCCAAGCCGAGCTTGGCGCCCGCCGAAGTGACCGCATCGGCAATGACCTCGCGCGGCGTGCGCTTGAGCTTCAGGCTGTAGCTCATATTGCCTGCGACCGTCATATGCGGATAGAGCGCGTAGGACTGGAACACCATGGCGATGTCGCGATCCTTGGGCGGAAGATCGTTGACGACACGCCCGCCAATGCGGATCTCGCCGGCCGACATTTCTTCCAGCCCGGCGATCAGGCGCAGCAGGGTGGACTTGCCGCAACCCGACGGCCCCACCAGCACGACGAACTCACCGGACGCGATCTGGATGTCCACGCCCTTCAGCACCGGCACGCTGCCGAAACTCTTGTGCACGCCGGTAATGTCGATGGCTGCCATGGCGTCGTTTTCCTCTCAGCCTTTGACCGCGCCGGCGGTCAGGCCCTGCACGAGATGGCGCTGGATCAGAAAGAAAAAGATGCAAACCGGGATGAGCGCCAGCACGCCAGCCGCCATCATCTGCCCGAAGTCGACCGAGAATTTGGAGACGAAGGTCAGCAGGCCAACCGGGAAGGTCGTGGTGTCCTGCTTCGAATTGAGCATCAGGGCGAACAGCAACTCGCTCCAGGCGGCTGTGAAGATGAAACCGAGCGTCGCGGCAATGCCGGGCATCGTCAGGGGCAGAACGATCTGGCGCAAGGCCCCGAAGCGCGTGGCGCCGTCGATCATGGCGGCCTCCTCCAATTCCCTCGGGACGGCATCGAAGAAGGATTGCATGAGGAACGCTGCAAACGGCACGTTGAAGGCGGTGTAGATGATGATCAGTCCCGTGAGGCTATTGGTGAGGCCCAGCGGCGCAAACATGCGAAAGATCGGAGCAATGATCATCACCAGAGGGAACATCTGGGTCACCAGCATCAGGCCAATCAGCCAGAATTTACCGCGGAAGACAAAGCGCGAAAAGGCGTAGCCGGTGCCCGCCGCGAACAGAGTGGTGAAGACCGCTGTCCCCGCTGCTACGATCACGCTGTTGCGGAAGAACAGCGGAAAGTCCGTGTGATGGATCACCGAGAGGTAGTGGTCAAAGGTCATGTGCGACGGCCACATGCGCACGCCCTCCGAATAGAGGAGGTTGTTTGGCGTGACCGAGACTTTCAGCAGCCAGTACAGCGGGAACAGCGCCACGATCACATAAAGGCTGATCACGGTGTAGTGAAACACCCAGAAGGCCGATTTGCGGAG
>JAYUAJ010000249.1:0-10359 GCA_043741375.1 Hyphomicrobiaceae bacterium
GGCAAGATTACGGCGGCGGGGTCGCACGGCAGGCGTTCGGCGGCGAGGTCGGCATCGGCTTTGCGCGGCTCAAGGGCCATCCTCGTCTCCTTTCTCTTATAGTATGTGGGCCGCACTACCACGCTCCGCGCCCCTTCGGACTGCGGCGGCGCGGTTTTCCGTGTGCACTATTGTCGCGCGCATACATCGTAGTTCGTCGCACATGCAGTTATCCACATGCTGATGGCAACGTGGCCAACACAACCTGCTATAACTTGCTCAAGCAAAGTGATTCTCCAGTTCGCGTTGGTTCGGGGTGCGTCGGCTTGAGAGATGGTGCGGCCGCTAGCAGCGGCGGCTGTCTTTCCGGAGGGGGCGGCGCAAGCGTTGCGTGCAAAGCAAACAGTGATCAACACGGGCTCAACTTTGGGCTCGACATGTCAAGCAAGGCTCAGGGGGCGTTGATGGAGAGGACAGAAGCACTTAATACGCTGCGTCGGGAGTATCAAGCCGACTATCAGAAGGAGATCCGTGCGGCGCGCGATATGCTCGCCACGGGAATCCGCCTTCTGCAAGGCACCGAAGGCAGCATCAATTTCGCCGACAAGGTGAGCTTCGTCAGTCTCGGCCAGGCGCGCAAGCGGTTTGTCGATGCGCTCGGCCCGGCCATCAAGCCGGTGCTGGAAGCCTACTCGCGCGAATTGGAGCGTGAAGCAGCGAGCCTCGGCCTCGACGGTCAGGTGGCTGGCGATGCGCCGCTGATGGAGAGCTTGCACGACGTGCTGCGCCATCTGCAACGCGCTGCCGAGCCACAGCAGGCCGTCGGTATGCCGCCGAGTCGCGCCATGGGTGGCGGGCACTACAGCTGAACCGGGCGGAGTTGATCCGCCCCCGCCGCGATAAAACAAGCAGCGGGCTTTGCGTGCGATCCTAGGGAAGCACGCAAGGGCCGCTTCTTTGTTTGACTAATGGCTCATCCGAAGTGCGGAAAGTTTTGTCGCGATCTTTTTGAAGGCTGCGGAAAGCGCGCCACCGTCGGCTGCATCGTAATACTCTTTGCCGCCATCAGGATTGTCACTTGCGCAGTCGCTGAGCAGGATCGGAGCGGTGACATCGCCCGGTGGCGGGTTGCTGGCGAGGTCAAAGCCGATCGTGTAGATGCTGATACCGCTTGCCTTGATGGCGTCGCAAAGCTGCAGAGTTTGCGATGTCGACGTCGCTTCCTGGTCCGCATCGGTTGCCACCGGTCCATTGAAGTAAGCGGTATTGAAAGCGCCATCCGTCATCAAGATAATTGATTTGATGGTGTTTGGGTCTTTGTACGGCTTAGGCTGACTGGCCTTTGGAAACAGTGTTTTCCAATTCGGCGACACCTGATACCAGCCCCATGCCAGGCCGACTTGTCCCGCAGTGCCGCCGCCGGCGACATATGAATTGATGGCAGCCTTGAGCGCCGTCGCGTTCTTGCTCAGCGGCATAATCGTTTGGCCAGGACAGCTGTAGCGCCCGTTCGTACCGCTATCGGAAGTGCCGACCGGACTTGATGCCGGCGCGGCATCAGTAAAGGCGTCGGCGCCATCTCGCTCGACAACGCAATCGGTGCTGGTGCCACCGCTGACGGAGCCGGAGAACGGCGTGACCCTGATTGACGCCGAGTACGGGGCCAGCGCTACGCGGTTGATAAGCGGTTCGCCAGCCGGCAGCAGGATGTCAACGGCCTGACTGGCTGCTGTTTTCAGATCATCGATCTTGTTGTTGTTGGTCATGGAGCCGGTGGTGTCGAGCACCATTGCCAATTCGACATTCTTCGGCTTGTACGTCGCCGTGGCAAACTTGTGGAATTGAATGGCATCCTGCCGTGCGACGCGCGTGAGGGTCGTGGGGACCCGGACGTCGAGGTCGATTTGCACGGTTCCCTCTTTGCGATCGACAACCACGTGCACGCCGGAAAAACTGCCGCCGCGCAATTCCCCGGCATCGATGTGAACGGCCAGGTACTGCTCAACCAGCTTCGTCACTTCCGCATCGGTCAGGTCATCTTCGATCACCGCTTTGGCAGCTGCCAGCGCGGCGGTGTCGATGGCGCCGACAACGTCGGCCGAGGCACGCTGCGCCCGGCCGAGATCGATAGCGATGCCGATAACGAACATCATGATGATCAGGACCAAAATGAACATCATGGCGACGGAGCCCGACCGGTCGGCGCCAAATTCCTGCAGTCTCGAACGAACCCATGCCATCGCGAAGCAGCCTTCAAACCATGTCCACGTCGTGGAAAATTAACTTGAATCAGCCAACGGACAATTAACCGCGCCGCGTTTGGTCTGCGAGATAGATGGATATGGTGAATGAAACCCTGCGGACTGCGCCGGTTTACTCGCAGGCGTGCCAGGGGCCGCGGTCAAGGTGGAAATGATTGGCATGCGCTGCATTGGCATGGGGCCCAAGCACGACACGGAAGAAGCGGCAAGCGCCTTCGTGGACCGTGTGAAGGAAGTCGGCCTTTGCTCCTTGGCCTGGCCAATCCTTGAGCACAGTGACGCTGTCGCCATTGTCGAGGTCAAACGCGGCGATGTCGATCGCATTGGCGGTCGCGTGCTCGCTGCGCGGCACCGGCAAGTGCAGGGCTTTCAGGCGGTCGGCGTAGGCGTTGCCGTTGATGCCGCGGCAGGAGTAGGTGCCGAAGGTCTTGATCGACTTGACCCGATGGCCGAGCAGGCGCTGGGCCGCCGGCTGCACTTCGTGTGCGATCCACATGGTCAGGGCCGCGGCGGCGGGGCAGGAGAGCGGGTCGGCGACGATCGTCGCGCCGCCACTTTCGGTCACGCGGACGGCATTGATCCATCCGCAGCCGTCCTTCAACGGCTGATCCACGACCAGGCTGGTCTGCACCAGAGCTGGGGCGAGCACTCGCAAGCACAAATCGTGGTCGTTCATCAGCGCAGCGATGCGCCAATCGCGAAAGATCTGATCGGGCGCGGCGAGATCAAGCGGCAGGGCGCGCCCAATAACCATCGGGACGTCGCCCAGCCGAAGCGCCAGGAGAACCGAGCCGGCGATGACGGTCGCGAGTGCCGCAAGCAGAACAGCCCGGGGCCGCGTCACCCGCCCATCGCCTTCCGTCGAATGGCTTCAAAGTTGGGCGGCGTCTGGGTGGCGGCCCGCGCCGCTGATTCGATGCAGATGGCCGCGACCGCGGAGCCATAGTCGAGGTCGATGTTCTCCATGGTGTCGTGCTGGTCGTGGTAGCCAACGCGCGTGATGTCATAGTTTTCCATGAACAGCACCACCGGCACGCCAGCATCTGAAAACACCTGGCCATCGGTATTGAACAGCGTGCTCTTGGGATCGAAATAGGGGCGAACCTCGCCCAGCGGCGCGAGGTGCCGCGCCAACGCGGGAACCTTGGCTGGATCGGCGCTACGCCTGCCGCGCTTGGCTTTTTTGCGCTCCGGCGCCTCGTTCCAGGCCGCGCAGCCGAGCTTCCAGAGTTCGCTGGCGCGCTGCGCCTGGAAGGCCAGCCACATGGATTGCGGGTCGGTGCCCGGCGCCATCTGGAACACGTCGCGGCGGTTGTCGTTGTTGTGCGCGATCATATCCATGACGTAGACCCCGCGTACGCGGGTGCCGGACAGGTCAACGCTTTTCTTTCCGCCTACGCCCAGTTTCAACGAGCCTTCGATCAGCGCTTGCGAGAGATTGCGCGCGCCAAGACAGTCGGATGGAAACTCCTCACCGGTAAGGTGGACCAGCCAGATGTCGCAGTCCAATTCGCCGCGCTTGCTCATCTCCAGGAAGATCGGCGCGGCCAGCATCAGCGTAGCGGTGGCCGAGCAGTTATCGTCGGCCCCAGCGGCGGCGACGCGCGCGTGGTCGCCCTTGTAGTCGCCGTAGCCGTAGACGTCCTCCATATAGGCGGTGTCGTAGTGGTCGCCGAGGACGACGGCCTCTTTCCGGTTTTTGCCGGGGATGACGCAGATGATGTTGCGCTCGGCGGCTTCGCCCTGGTTCAGTTTCCAGCCGCCCATCCATTCGAAGTCGAAGTCGGTGCGCCACTGGAAGCGGTGTTCACCGCTACAAGTCTTTCCTTTCATACCAGCCTTGCCGATCAGATCATTATAGTACGCAATTAGATAATCTCCCAGCGGATCCAGATCGCGAGTGTTGCGCTCGCGGTGCTTGAGAGTGACGGGATCGACGGTGACATCGGCGTTGTTCTTGGTGGTGTAATCACCCATGGAGAGGCGCGCGATGGTCTCCCAGTAGGCGACCTCGAAGGCGCGGTTGGCGGTCTTGCCGTAGGTCAGCGCTTGATCCGCCTGCACCGTTTCGGGTGCGGCAATCGTGGCCGCAGCGTTGATTTCCGCTTGCAGTTCGGGATGATCTGCATTTGCTGTGCCGGCAGCCCTGACCCAATCGGGAAATGCGAACTCGCGGTCCGCCGACAGGAGCGAGCGGGCGAAACTTTCGGGCAATTGGTTTGCGCCCAGCAGCTGGCGAGCCAATGTCAGCTTGCGCAAGTTGAGCCGCGCCTGCGCGCGTGCCCCGAGCAGGTTCGGGTTGCGCACTGGCAACGTCGGGTCGGACGCCGCCACGCTTTCGAAGGCCGGCCAGAAGAGCACTTCGTCGGCCCGCGGCGCGCCAAGTTCGTTCGCCGATAGGAAGCCACTTGGGCCATCCGTGAGCACTCGCGTCTCACAGTCTGGTTTGCGAAAGGCGATTAGCGGACGGTGCCAGAACACCGGGGTGTCACCAATGGTCATGGGCGGAAAGTACATTCGATATCCGAATGATCCACCTGCCGCGATCAGCTCTATGACTTCCCCGATGTCGTCTCCGAGCGCTACCGGGCCGTGCAGCAGCGCGTCGAACTCGGAACTCCAGACCTGGGCGTTGCGCGCCATCGGCTTTCCATACAACCCGACATCGTCCGGATGGGCACTGAACAGCACGCGCTGGAGCGCCTGCTCACGCTGCAGCCCTTCGGTATCCTCGTTGCGTTCGATCCATTCCCAGCGGTGGCTGCGGCGATACTCGCCCCGGATCGGACCGAGGGCCGGATTGTGAGTTTTGCCCGCCGGCCCCGGTTCGAACATCCAGCCCGACTGCGGCACGCGCAGACCATAATTGCTGTCGCGGCGCGCGATGCACTGCAGGAGTGGAATCTCCATCGCTCCAGGCAGCGCGCGGGCCAGCTGCCGGTAGCGCGGAGAGCCCCAGAACACGAGCGAGCCCGGGTAAGGCAGGATGTGCAGTTTTCCGGACAGATAAGCGTCCCGGATGGGGCCCGGCAAAGTGCTGAACGGCCGGAATGTCAGCAAGTAGCGGACCCCTGTGAGATGGGAGTCGTCTCCCAACTGAAGGTCATCGGCCCAACTCGGCGGCGGCGTCGCGCTCCAATGCGGAAAGTCCGGGTCGAGCAGGTCTGGTTGCAGCCGCAGCCCGGCAGATTTAAGATTTCGCGCCTTCGACGCGGGCAGATCGAATATTTCGGTAAGCAAGCTTGCCAGCAGGGCCTTGCCTCGGCTCGCGGCGATTTCTTGCCCAGGGGCGGAATAAAAACTCTGCCAAAACCCGCGCGACGGGCCGTCGTCACTGCCGCCGAACAGCGTCCAGCGCGAGCGACCCTTGTCGTCTTGAGTGCGCGATATCGCGAGCGGCGACAGTGTCGTAAAGCGCTCGTGCGTGATGCCAGGCATCGCCTTGGCCAGTTGCGGCGGCCAGTACGGATTATCCGTCAGATGGGCCGTACCGATGTGGTTGGCGGCTTTGCCTTGTGCCACCGCGACCAGATCGTTGATCAGCTGAGCGCCGACGTTCGCGAGTCCGGGCTTCAGGAACTGGGCCTCTTCGCGCGCCGTTACCTGCCAGGAATGCGGGTTCGCCTCGCTCAAGGCCGCCAAAGTCCAGGAGCCATACGGCTTACGGCCGATGCGCGGCGCCGGCATGTACTCCGAATAGGCGGCGATCGGGAACTGGCCTTCACCCTTGGCTGGGAATGATTTGCCCAGCAGGTCCTGCCATCGCCGCGCACGCTTTGCCATGCATCAGTCCCCTTCATGAGTTCGGTCCGCGCCATGCGGTTTCGCTGAGCATACGAGGCCGGCTAAAAACGTCCACCGGTGCCCGCTTCAAATTCTGTCAAAATCGTGATTTCTGGCGCTAAAGCACGAGCTTGGATGGTGTTGTAACTGTAACAGTCTTGTGCCATTTTCCCTCCCGACGCTGGCACGTTGATCAATGGCCAAGGCCTCCGCCTGGATGCCGCAAAGCAAAGCCTACGATCATCGCGACTTGATGCCGGCGCCGAGTTTCATCAGGGAGAAGTGTCAAGTGAGCACCACGCGCAATACCGGCGTCAGCCGCCGTTCGTTCCTAAAGACAACTACTGCGGTCGGTCTCGGCGTGATCGTCGCGCCCGCAATCATCAGCCGCTCCGCCCTTGCCTCTTCGGGCGAAGTCAATTTCATGGGCTGGTCGGGCTACGACGGCATGAAGAAGGACGTGTTCCCGGCCTTCGAGAAGGCCACGGGAATCAAGGTCAACTTCATCGAGCAGCCGGACCAGGACACGATGTTCGCGCAGGCCAAGGTCGCCGGCGGCAACGGCACCTACGACGTCATTGAGCCTACGCTCGACCGTCTGCCGGCCTGGGTCAGCAATGACCTAGTGCAGCCGTGGGACGTCAACAAGCTGGCGCTCGGCAACTACGTCAAGGGCGTGCCCGGCGGTTCGGCTGGCGATGCCGGCGAAGTCGACGGCAAGCGCTACTTCGTCCCCAGCGTCTGGGGCACCGAGGCGCTCACCTTCTCCAAGAAAGACAACCCGAGCGAATATGGCAAGCTCAGCTTGGCCGACCTGTTCGACGAGAAAAACGTCGGCAAGGTAACCGTGCGCGGCCACTCCTCGCTGGCTGCCATGGGCCGCGTGCTCGATGCCACCGGCAAGCTGCCGATGCCCTGGATCGATGGTTACAAGAACGAAGAAAACATGCGCAAGCTGTGGGACATCGCGCTTGCCGAGTGCACCAAGCACAAAAAGAATGTCGCCGGCTTCTGGAACGGCGAGAACGACGCCCAGGCGCAGTTCAAGACCAACGGCTGCACGCTTGGCCTGACCTGGGACTCGACCGGCTACAACCTGCGCAATGACGGCTTCGGCTTCCTGGCTCCCAAGGAGGGCGCTTTCGGTTGGAGCCAGGGCTTCTTCCTGCAGAAGAACGCCAAGAACTCCGAGCAGGCGCACGCCTTCGCAAAGTGGGTCTCGTCTGCCGAAGGTGCAGCGGCCTGGGCCAACGCGTTCTCGGCCAACCCGGTCGGCAATGGCGGCATCGATCTGATGACGCCCGACGTGAAGACGTTCTATGCCGCCGCATATCCGGGCGATGCACTCTCCAAGCTGTATTGGTGGCCGGCTCAGGCCGCCTGGTTCTTGAAGCTGCGCGCCGAATATGCCGACAAGTGGAAGGCTGCATAAGCTTTCCTTTGGCCAGATTAGCCAATCCGCCGGACGCAGAGATGAGTCCGGCGGTTTTTTGTTGTTGCGACCATAACCAGCCGATAGCGTTGGAAGCGTCGCGTCTGGGGTAGGAAAACAGGGTACGATGAGCGCTGCAGTTGAGTTGGCGGCCGTATCGGCTGATTTCGGTAAGTTCCGCGCCGTCGATCGCGTCGATGTCACCATCCAGCCAGGGGAATTCTTCTCGTTTCTTGGCCCATCCGGCTGCGGTAAGACCACGATCCTGCGTATGATCTCTGGCTTTATCGAGCCTAGTGAAGGCGTGGTCCGCATCGGCGGCCAGGACATGCGGGGCATTCGCCCCAACAAGCGTCCGACTGCGCTGATCTTTCAGAATCTCGCGTTATTTCCCCTCATGCCGGTTTGGGAGAATATTGCCTTCGGGCTGGAGGTGCGCGGAGTCGACAAGGCAGCGCGGCGCGCCAAGGCCGAAGAACTTCTGCAGCTGGTCGATCTGCCAGGGGTCGCCGAACGGAGTATTGCACAATTGTCGGGTGGGCAGAAGCAGCGCGTGGCCATCGCGCGCGCCCTGGCCGTCGAGCCCCAGGTGATGTTGCTTGACGAGCCGTTGTCAGCGCTGGACCTGAAACTTCGCCAGCACATGCGGGCGGAGCTGCGCGCAATCCAGAAGCGTACCAACGTGACGTTCATCTACATCACCCACGACCAGGGCGAGGCGTTGGCCATGTCTGACCGGGTTGGGGTCATGTCGCAAGGCAGGCTGCAGCAGGTCGCCCCGCCGCAGGAGATTTACAACGCTCCGGCCAATGGGTTCGTCGCCTCGTTCGTCGGCGAGAACAATGTTTTTGCTGGCGATGTCGGGCCCGCGTCCGGTGGCATTGCCGAATTCAAATCCGATGGTGGCGTCTACCGAGCGCGCGTTGGAGCTGGCGTGGCAGCGGGGCAGCCGGCAAAACTCTACGTGCGGCCGGAGAATGCGGTTCTGGCTGCTCAAGCCAAGAGCGGTGCCAACAGCATACCTGTCGAAGTTGCCGACGTGGCCTTTGAGGGCAACTTCATCAACGTCCAGGCCCGCGATCCGCTTGGCAAGATGCTCACTGTGGAAATGCGTAATGACGGGGCTGTCAGCGTCCCGCCGGCCGGCGCCAAGATGTTCCTGGTTTTCGAGCCGGACAAGGCGGTCATTCTGGCCGATGCTACAGTGCCAAAATCGGGCGCTCGGGCATGACCGAACTCATCCGCCGCTATGGCACCGGCCTAAGCATGGTGATGATCGCGCTCACCGCATTCTGGCTTCTGGTGCTGCTGGTGTTGCCCGACATTTGGCTGTTCGAGCAGAGCTTTCGGCCGTACATTCCGGTCGCAGAAATCGGCGGCCCGAACGATTTTTACAGCTTCAACAATTACCTGAATATCCTGCACACGCCGGTGCCGATTAACTTCCTGGGCCTACAGCTGCCGGTCCATATCCTGACCTTCATCGAGACCATTTTCTATTCCAGCCTCGTCACCCTCGTGTGCTTTGTGCTTGCCTATCCGATCGCCTACTTCCTGGCTAAGGTCGCCGATCCCAAGAACGTCGCCACTCTCTTCCTGCTGTTGCTGATCCCGCTGTGGGTCAGCGAGATTCTGCGCTCGTTCTCGTGGTTCATCATCCTGTCGTTCAAGGGGCCGCTCAATTTCGCGCTGCTCAATCTCGGGATTCTGAAAGAGCCGATCCGCTGGCTCAGCGGCTACTGGGGCGTAATCCTCGGGTTGGTGTACGTGTACATCCTGTTCATGCTGTTCCCAATCTATAATGCCGTGCAGTCGCTCGACAGCAACCAGATCGAGGCAGCGCAGGATCTGGGTTCGCCTTGGTGGCGGACGCATTTGCGCGTGATCCTGCCACACTCCAAGCCGGGCATCGCATCGGGCTGCGTCATGGTGTTCATGCTGTCGGCCGGCTCGGTGATCGTGCCGCAATTGCTGGCCTCGCCGTCGTCGCCCTGGTTCACGCTGGTGATCCAGAGCTGGATGTTCGAAAGCCAGGATTGGAATACCGGTTCGGCTTACGCCTTCCTGCTGCTGCTGGTCTGCATCCTGTTCGTCAGCGCGGTGATGCGGGCCTTCCGCGTCAGCCTCGCCGAAATTGCGAAATAGGAGCGGCCATGGCAACCACCAAACCGAGCGTCTGGCTGTTCCGCATCTATATGGCGCTGTTTCTGTTCTACATGCTCGCGCCGCTGGCGGTGATGGGCGGGGCGGCGCTGAACAACAGCAAATTCCCCTCGGTGATGCCGTGGGTCGGGTTCACGTCGCGCTGGTTCGTCGATTTGTGGAACGACGACCGCATCTGGATCGCGATCCGGAACACCGTGCTGGTAGCAGCAACTGTGATCGCTTTGTCCGTGCCGATCGGGACGGCGGCCGCCATTCTCATCAACAGCCTGGCGGGCCGCGTCCGCGCCATCCTTTACGGTTTCATGGTCGCCCCGATCCTGACCCCCGGCGCAGTGATCGGCATTTCGACGCTGTTGTTCTGGACCAAATTCGGGGTCTCGCCGGGCCTGCATCTGGCGGTGCTGGGCCAGACGTCATTCATCGCGGCCTATGTGATGCTGCTGGTGCTGGCGCGGTTGCAGAGTTTCGATCCGGGCCTGGAGGAGGCCGCGCTCGACCTGGGCGCCAGTCATGGCCAGGTCGTCCGCCGGGTGCTGCTGCCGCACCTCTATCCCGCCATCGGCGCCGGTGCGATCATTGGCTTTTTCCAGTCGGTCGAGAATTTCAACGTCACGCTATTTACGCGCGGCAACTCCGACACGCTGACGGTTTATGTCGGATCGAAAGTGCGCTCGGGGATCACGCCGACCATCAATGCGTTGGCGCTGATCCTGATATTGGCAACCATCGTGGCCGCCA
>JAYUAJ010000250.1:0-10352 GCA_043741375.1 Hyphomicrobiaceae bacterium
GAGCGCGATTTGCAAGGAAATCGCTGTGCGACCGTTGAAATCTTGCAACGCCAACGCCAGAATTCAGGCCGTTTCATATGCAGGTCAAAGAGTTAGAGAATCTTCACGGTCGACTCATTATTATACACATAATTTTTACAATATGTACTTACTACAAAATCACTCTTGCAATAGCTATTCTACGGAACTCCGGGGTTAACGGTACGTTTAGCTCTCAGGCGATCATCGCCGAGATGGAGAAGAACACATGGCAAATACCCCACAGCACGACGACATGCAGAAGTCGGATCAATCCAAGAAGCCAGCGAACCGTCCGGGGCCGCCGTCAGGTTCCTCGACAGTCAAGCCGCAGCAGCGCCCTGGCGACAATGGCCGTGAGTCGGGTGAACGTGACGACAAGGATCAGTCGAGCGGAAAGCGCGGTTAGGCCCGCTAAGCGATTGACGTGGGGCCGGGACGCGGCGTGCCCCCTTCAGCCGCCTCCCGGCGCCACAGCCCGACATTCTTTCAGTTGGAGGATGACCTCATGTTTCCGAACCAAATTCCTGAACCCGATCCCAAATCGGAGCAGCCCTGGCCGCCGCAACCTGGCGACCCCGACCTGCCGGCGCCCGGTGATCCGCGAACTCCTCAACCTGCGTCCCCGCCACCCGATGATCCGGTGCGCGTTCGCAGGCCACTTTGGGGGTTATGAACGGGTGCGTAGGATTCAATCGGCATCGGTCTCGAAGACCAACGGAAATCATGGCGAGGAACTTTTCAAAGTCCAATGCGTTTAACAGACAAGAGAAGCGTCGAACGGGAGTCCCCTATGAGCAACTTCATGTACTACGCAATTGTCTTTCTTGTCGTAGCCGTTGTTGCCGGATTCCTGGGATTTGGCGGCGTGGCGGGAACGGCGATGGACGGCGCCCGCATCCTGTTCTGGGGCGCTATCGTGTTTGCTGTCGTCGCCTTTCTTGCCGGTTTGATCCGGCGTGCCTAGCAGGCCAGATGCTCTCTGAACGTTAATATCTGACATGAAAAGGAGACTGTGATGAATTGGGACCGTGTTGAAGGCAATTGGAAGCAGATGACCGGGACAATCAAGGAGAAATGGGGACAACTCACGGATGATGACCTGACCAGTATCGCGGGCAAGCGCGATCAGCTGGAAGGCAAGATCCAGGAGCGCTACGGCATCAACAAGGATCAGGTGAAGAAGGATATCGACGATTTTATCGCCGGCATCTGAAACTGATCTGAGGCTGAATTGGCCGGCGAGACTTATCTGTCTCGCCGGCCAAATGCTGCAATGCAGATCATGCCGCCCGCTTGGAGTGCGCCTTGATATCGAAGAAAAGGGCTTGGCTGATGACTGCCTTTACCGTTTCGCTTTGAAACGGCTTCGGGATCAAGAAAGTGGGCTCCGGGCGCAAACCGGTCAACAGTTGCTCCGGGTAGGCCGTAATAAAGATCACCGGCACTTCGGCCAACTTTAAAATATCGTTGACCGCGTCAAGTCCCGAACTTCCGTCGGCCAATTGAATATCGGCCAGCACAAGGTTCGGCTTCTGCGCCTTGAACGCCGCGACTGCTTCCGTGCGTGTTCGGGCGATCGATTGAACCTTGTGGCCAATACTGGTCACCACGTTCTCGAGGTCTAGGGCAATCATAGGCTCGTCTTCGATAATCAGCACGTTGGTCGCCACCTGCTCGGCAATCTCGCGGCTCGCGACATCAAGGAGACGGGCAAAGTCACCTGGGCTGACATCCAGCACCTGCGCGGCCTCCACGGGCGTGAACCCCTCGACGGCGACCAGCAGAAAGGCCTGACGCGGCCGGGGCGCGATGGCCTCCAGGCGCCGGTCGGCCGCAGCGGCCAGGCCACTTCGTTCAGGAGCATCACTAACGCCGTTGACCGCCACCGAGTCCCAGGTCTTTAGAAAGACGTGATAAAGTGCGGTCCGAGGCGGCTTGTCCTTTGGGAACACGCTGGGGTCGGCGATCAGGGCTTCCAGGACCGTGGCGACATAGGCGTCTCCGCTCTCCTGGCGACCAGTCAGGCTGCGCGCGAACCGGCGCAAATAGGGCAATTGCGGAAGTATGACGCTTGAGATGCTGGACATGTGCGAGAACCCCTCGGCTAGAATGCGGACACGGGTTGACAGGGAGGCGCCCCTTGAGAACTTGACGAAAACGCTGCAAAACCAAAAAGGTTCCGGGGGCCCGGGAACTTTTCGCAGTATCGCGCGTTTGCTCGAGACAGTGTGCAGCGTGATACGCCGAGAGGGCAAGCTATGCAGGCGCCAACGTTCACCCTGAGGGAGAGCACATGCAGTCAAGCGGGAAGGAAACCGGCCGCACGGCTAATACCGCAGTTGAGCCGCCGGAAGCAAATGATATGAACCACGAAATGATGGAGCTGGCGCCGGACGTCAAGCTCAACCCGCGAGCTCAGTCCCTTATCGGACAGCGACTGAAGACGGTCTACAACGAACTGGTTCAGGAGCCTGTTCCCGAGCATCTACTGGAGCTCCTCGAAGAGCTCGAGCGAAAGGAGGGCAAGGAGTGACCGAATTGGCTCCAAGCCTGCGGACCGCGCTTGTCGGCGCCATCCCGAATCTACGGGCCTTCGCCATTTCACTGTGCAGCGATCCGCATCTGGCCAACGACCTGGTGCAGGAGACGCTGCTGAAGGCCTGGTCCAACCGCGACAAATTCGTGGCTGGCACCAATCTCAAAGCTTGGCTGTTCACCATTCTGCGCAACACGTATTTCTCGAGCTTGCGCAAGTCGCGGCGCGAGGTTCAAGACGTCGATGGCGCCATGGCCTCGACCTTGGCATCAGCGCCGGAACAGCATGGGCATCTTGATCTCGCCGATTTCAACAAAGCCATGAAGCAGCTCTCGCCCGACCAGCGCGAGGCCCTGTTGCTGATCGGCGCCGAGGGCTTTTCCTACGAGGAAGTGGCCGAAATTGCCGGCTGTGCTCCCGGAACCATCAAGAGCCGGGTCAACCGCGCCCGCGTGCGGCTGGCCGAACTGATGGGGCTGACATCGGTCGACGATCTCGGCCCCGAAGCGCCGGTTAAGGCGATCGTTGAGCGCGCTGGGGCCTGACGCTACCGACCGAACCGACAACAGTTCGGCCCTGGCCAGCAAAGCTCGGCCAGGGCGCGAATAGTTTGCAACCAGTTTAGATGTGGCGCGTTGTCCCCCTGCCGGGATTCGGTATGCCGCGCGAATTCAGGCGGACGCGGGCTTGTTGCGTGAGCAGCTTGAGCAAGGCACAACGGATGAAGAAGACTGAACGCGGTGCGGAAGACGCTGCAGAACTTGCGCAACCTGCCGAATTGACTGCGGCGCGTCCCGTGAGTCTGATCGTCGGCATCGGCGCGTCTGCCGGGGGACTTGCCGCCTTCAAGTCGTTCTTCACCCACATGCCGGCCGATAGCGGCATGGCGTTCGTGCTGGTACAGCACCTTGATCCGCAGTCTCCCAGTTTGCTGGTTGAATTGCTGCGCACTCAAACCAAGATGCCGGTGGCCGAGGCCAAGGATGGTGTCTCAGTTGCCGCGAACCACATTTATGTCATCCCGCCCGACGCCACGCTGACCATCGTCTCGGGACGGCTGCGCGTGGTGAAACCCGCCCCGGCGCGTCAATTCCGGCACCCGATCAATACGTTCTTTTGCGCGCTGGCTGAGGATCAGGAGGACCGCGCTGTCGCCATCGTTCTGTCGGGCGTCGGCAGCGATGGCAGCATCGGTGTGCGCACCATCAAGGAACATGGCGGCCTGACCATTGCCCAGGCCGAGTTCGATCATCACGCCTTACAGGGGATGCCGATGAGCGCGGCCGCCACTGGCCTCGTGGATCATATCCTGCCCATCGAGGCGATCCCCGCCAAGCTCCTTGAACACCAAAGGCATCTGAAGGGCGTGGCCGCGCGCCCTGTTAGCGAAGTCACGCCGCACGCCAGCTCCGGCAGTTTTGCCGGGATCGCCGAGCTGCTCCTGGCGCATACGGGGCACGACTTCCGGGGTTACAAGAAAAATACCCTGTCGCGGCGCGTGCAGCGGCGCATGACCGTGCTGCAGGCCGCAGACCTCCCGGCCTATATCGCACACCTCAAAGCCGAGCCCGGCGAACTTGACGTGCTGTTCCGTGAACTGCTGATCGGGGTCACCGAGTTTTTCCGCAACCCGGAAGCCTTTGAGGCCCTGGCCGCCGTCATCGGCGAACTGCTCGCCAATGCGCGCGCGGACGACCAGATCCGGATCTGGGTGCCCGGCTGCGCCACCGGCGAGGAAGTCTATTCCATCGCCATCCTGCTGCGCGAGGCCATCAGCTGGCGCGCCGCCACCAAGGTGGTGATCTTCGGCACCGACATCGACCCCAACGCCATCGCCACCGCGCGTTCGGCGCGCTTCCGCAAGCTGCCGCCTGGCCTGTCACCCGAGCGGTTCGAGCGCTGGTTCACCAAGGACGGTGACACCTATCGTCCGGCCAAAGAAATCCGTGATCTGTGCGTCTTTTCCGAGCACAGCGTGATCAAAGACCCGCCATTCTCGAAGCTCGATCTGGTGTCCTGCCGCAACGTGCTCATTTATCTTGATGCTGGCCTTCAGCACCAGGTGATGCAGTCCTTCCATTACGCCCTCAAGCCCGATGGCTACCTGTTCCTTGGTCCCTCCGAAAGCGCGACGCGCGAGGCCAAACTGTTCACCGCCGTCGACAAGAAGCATCGGCTTTTGCGGCGGCGCGATGCTGGCAAGACGTTGCCAAGTGTCTCATTTGGCGATGCCTTGGCGACGGGCGCCGGGCCGGGCGCCAGGCTGCCAGCGCTGGCGGAAGACTCGGTCGACAGACATGCGCGGCGGGCGCTGCAACCCTTCGCCATGGCCTACTTCGTCATTGATGCGAAAAATGAGATCATCCGGTTTTCGGGGGCAGAGACGGCTCCCTATCTGGAACCGTCATCAGGCCCGCCAAGCTTCAATCTCTTCGCCATCCTGCGCAAGGACTTACGCCAGCCGGTGCGCGTGGCGGTGCATGACGCACGCGCCAAGCAGCACAACGTGGTGCGCGAAAATCTCAGCCTCAAGATCGATGGGCAAAACCGTCGCGTGACCTTGATCATCGGCCCCATCGCCGAAACCAAGGAGCCAGGATTGTGCGTGGTCGCCTTCCGAGAGGTTGTCCAGCATGCGCCAGGCAGTAGCGATACGTCCGTTCCGGCTGGCAGTGCCGATGGGCAGGACCTCGAACAGGAGTTGCGCGAGACCAAGTCGCAACTTCAAGCCGCCGTCAACGATCTGGAACAGTATCTCGAAGAGACCAAGTCGGCCACCGAAGAGCATCAGTCGATCAACGAGGAACTGCAATCTTCGAACGAGGAGATCGAAACCGCCAAGGAGGAACTGCAATCTGTCAACGAAGAATTGCAGACCATCAACGCCGAGATGCTGAGCAAAAACGAAGAACTGATGCGGCTCAACAGCGATTTGTCTAACCTGATGAGCAGCACCGAGATTGCCATCGTGTTCCTGGATCAGGACCTGCGCATCAAGAGCTATACGCCGACCATCGCCAGCATCTTTCCCTTGCGGGAGGGCGATATCGGCCGGCCGCTGACACAGATCGTGAGTAAATTGATCGACAGCGATCTGGCGGGCGATATCGCGCAAGTGCAGCGCTCACTGACAATGCTGGAACGCCAGGTCGAGGTCAAAACCGTCGGTGCGGCATTAACGCTGCTGATGCGCATCCGCCCCTATCGCACCGTTGATGCCCGTGTCGAGGGCGTCGTCATCACCTTTGTCGACATCAATGGCATCACGCTGGCGAACGCCGAGCGCGCACGGTTCGCAGCGCTGGTGCGCGCCTCGGGTGACGCCATTGTTGGGCTCAGCCTCGGCGGCGTAATCGATACCTGGAGTCCGGGTGCCGAAGCTGTGTTCGGCCATAAGGCTGAAGAGATCATCGGGCGCAATGCTTCAATTCTTGTTCCGGCTGGCTATGAGACTGAACAGGGCAAGGTTCTCGACCGGCTACGGCTTGGTGAAGACATCGCGCCCTATGACACGCTACGACAACGCAAGGACGGCACCCTAGTCTTCGTGGGCGTGCGGGCGGCGCCGATCCTGTCACTGCAGAACACGCCAATTGGCATATCCGTGACCCTGCGCGACATCACGGAGCGCAAGAAATCAGACGCCCACAAGCTATTGCTGCACCGCGAACTCAGTCACCGCGTCAAGAACTCGCTCGCCATCATTCAATCGATGGCGCGCCAGACCCTGCGTAGTACGCCTGACCCGGCCAAGTTCGCGCAAGCCTTTGAAGGCCGGCTGCAGGCGCTTGCCACGGCGCACAACATCCTGACAGACGCCAATTGGGCCGGCGCCGACTTCGCCACGCTGGCCCGTGAGCAAGTTGCGCCCTTCATGCCGGAAGGCGCGTCGCGCCTCAAACTCAAGGGGCCGCCGCTGCTGCTGGCTCCCGAAGTCGCCACCACTCTGGGCCTGGTTCTGCACGAATTGGCCACCAATGCTGTCAAATACGGTTCACTGTCGGTGCCCATTGGCTTGGTTTCGCTGAGCTGGAACATCAATGATGCCAAGCCGCCACTGATGCATTTGATTTGGCGTGAGAGTGGCGGACCCACGGTCGCCCCGCCGAAGCGACGCGGCTTCGGCAGCCAGTTGATCGCCCGCAGCGGCCTCAAGACCGAACAGACGTTTGCTCCGACCGGGTTGGTTTGCGATGTCGAGCTGGCACTGCAGCCTGCGTCAGTGGTAGCCGCCGAATGACGGCGCCCAGGGACGCGCTCCCAGCACATAAGCCAACCACATTTCTCGCCAGCCTGGGTCCAGGTCTGGTCACAGGCGCTGCCGATGACGACCCCAGCGGCATCGCCACCTACAGCCAGATCGGCGCGCAGTTCGGCTACGGCCTCGCCTGGACCATGCTGTTCAGCTTTCCGTTGATGGCGGTTATCCAGGCCGTCAGCGCACGCATCGGTTCCGTCACTGGCGCCGGCATCGCCCAGAACCTGCGCCGGCATTATTCGCCGTGGCTATTGCGCTCGGTCGTTTTGTTGTTGCTGATCGCCAATGTCATCAATCTGGGCGCTGATCTCGGCGCCATGGGCGCGGCGCTTGGTTTGCTTATTGGCGGTCCAATACTGCTGTATGCGGTGCTATTCGGCGTCATCTGCATTTTGCTTGAGGTCTTCATCAGCTATGAGCGCTACGCATCCGTGCTGAAATGGACGACGCTATCGCTGTTCGCTTATGTCGGAGTTGTGTTTGCCGCCCACGTGCCATGGGGGACTGCGCTCTACCATACGCTGGTCCCAACCCTCGTCTTTGACAGCGCGCACATCCTAGCAATTGTCGCCGTGCTCGGCACCACCATCAGCCCCTATCTGTTCTTCTGGCAGGCTGGGCAGGAAGTCGAGGAGCAGCACCGGCGTCATGTCAAGCCGCTGTGCATCGCGCCGCGCAGCGCCGGACCGGAGCTGGCCCGCATCCGTACCGATACCATCGTCGGCATGGGCGTTTCCAATCTCATTGCACTGTTCATAGTCTTCGCAACTGCGGCAACACTCAACGCCAACGGCGTCACCGACATTCAAACCTCGTCGCAAGCTGCCGAAGCGTTGCGGCCGGTCGCGGGTAACTTCGCTTTCGCGCTATTCGCGGCAGGTATCATCGGCACTGGAATGCTGGCAGTGCCAGTGCTCGCGGGCTCTGCCGCCTACGCCGTCAGCGAGATGTTCGGCTGGACCGAGGGACTTGACCGCCGCCCGCGTGAGGCAAAAGCCTTCTATGCCACCATCGCAGTAACAACCCTTGGCGGTGCGGCGCTGAACTTCACGTCGCTTGATCCGATCAAGGCGTTGTTCTGGAGCGCCGTCGTCAACGGCGTGTTGTCGGCGCCACTGATGGCCGTAATGATGGTGGTCGCCGTCAACCCGCGCATCATGGGCCGGTTGACGCTGCCCTGGCCGATGATCGCGGGCGGCTGGCTGGCGGTGTTTGTCATGGCAGCGGCAACCGTGGGCTTTCTTGTCATATGACGCAAAACACCCGGCAACACCCAAGGCACTGCCGGGTCATTACCCGAAAGTCCGGTCTACGACGCCTTGTCGAGCTTCACGTAGATTGGTGCGTTCTGCACTCCTAAGGGTTGATGATCGAATCCGGCCGCTTGTCTTGCTTGCAGCCAGCGATGATCTGTAAGCGCGTCCAGCCAGCCATCGGTTCATTTGGCACCGCGCCAGGCCGGGGCACCAAGAGCCAAAAAAAGGCCCGCAGATCGCGACGGGGATCGGATCTGCGGGCTATCAGACGCGCTCGAGGGGGGAGGAGCGGCTGTCTGTGGTGTCAAGACGCATGACATCTGATAAAGTTCCAATAGATCATCGCGTTAAATAAATCGGTGCATGTTTCTTGGAACCTGAGCGGGCGAACCGCGTTGATGGGCATGGACACCATGCATTCGATCAATCGATGGTTTCGGCCGGTAATAGTGGGCGCAATCTGTTGCTCAGTCTCGGCTTGCGCGGGCTCAAACGCAGCCGTCTCCGATCTTCGCCCACAGGCGCAGTTAGAAATCAACCAGACGGCATACACTGAACTTAGAGACGGCGCGTTCGTCGTTGCTGCGGTGCGTCCGTCATACCTCAGCGCGGAAAAGGTCCGTGCCTTGGTCCCATACAGCGGACCTTACGCGTCCGGCACGGTGGTCGTCGACACCGATGCCCGCTATCTGTACCTGGTGAACGCGGATAGCACCGCCCTGCGCTATGCCATTGGCGTTGGGCGCGAGGGTTTTCAATGGAGTGGCGAGGCCACCATTGGCCGCAAGCAAGCCTGGCCCACCTGGATACCGCCAGCCGAAATGATCGCCCGCCAGCCGGACCTCGCGCCATACCGCGATGGCATGACTGGAGGCCCTAGCAATCCGCTGGGTGCACGGGCGCTTTATCTTTACCAAGAGGGTCGCGACACGCTGTTCCGGCTGCACGGCACCCGCGAACCCTGGTCAATCGGCAAGCAAGTATCCAGCGGCTGCATTAGGCTCTTCAACCAGGACATCATCGATCTTTACAACCGGGTGACAGTCGGGAGCCGTGTAGTCGTGCTGGGCCGCCGGGCGTCATAACGGAAGTGTTTCGCTTGGGGCTTTGGCAGTATCCAATGGTAAAGTGTCATCATCGACGCTTTCTGCCCTGGGTAACAGCTAGCGCAAAGGTAGCACAAAGCCATGGGTGCGTCACCGAAGTTGCCTAGCGCTGACCGGACCACACAACGGCCTGGCTGGGAGCGCATTCGAACTCTGGCGCTAAGCCTCGACCTTCCCGATGTTCAGGAGTCCACGTCCTGGGGCCAGCCTTGTTTGAAGGCGCATGGCAAACTATGGGTCTGGTGGAGTCCGAGCAAGGACGCGCCGGTGTTCAAAGTTCCGTTCGAGGAGCGTGACCTCTTGGTCGAGGTCGAGCCGGAAACATTCTTTTTCACTCCGCATTACGAGGGCTATCCGATGGTGCTGGTCCGGCCCGAGAAGCTTGATCTGGATTGGGCCAAGGCCAATTTGTTGAAAGTTTGGCGTGCGCAGGCCCCGAAGCGCGTGCTCAAAGCCTATGACGAAGCGCAGCAGCGCAAGTAGCCCTGGAACATGAAATGACGGAGTGCTCGACCGCGTATTGACTGCTCGCAATGTGTTGGTCTGGCCAGGCGCCGCCAACCCAAAACCAACCCTTCCACTGCCGCTCGCTGACCGATGTCGGTTCCGGCTATGCTCGTTCGTCCTTGGAACACGCGCGAGGGAAGACCGGCATGCAGTACGCTATCCTCTGCTATCACCACGAAGAGACCGTCTTTGCCTGGAGCAAGGAAAAGGACGCCGAGGTCATGAGCAAGCTCGGTGCCATCCAGGACCGGCTACTGAAAGAGGGTAAGCTCGGCCCCTCGCTCCGGTTGATGCCGACCAGCACCGCCACCACGCTGCGCAAGGACCGCGAGCCCGCCCTCGTCATTGACGGGCCGTTCGCCGAGACCAAGGAGCAACTGCTCGGCTTCCATGTGCTCGATTGCAGCAGCCTTGATGAGGTTTTGGATATTGCCCGCGAGTTGGGGCAGGCCAACCCGGGCGGCACCTACGAAATCCGCCCGTTGCATTATTTCCAACCGGGAAAAACCGGAACATGACGGCACTTGCCAACATCGGCGCGACCTTGACCGCAACGCGCCCTCGCGTGGTGGCGGCCCTATTGCGTTATTTCCGCGACCTGGATGCGGCCGAGGAGGCGACGCAAGAAGCCTGTCTGAAGGCGCTGAAATCCTGGCCGCAGAATGGCC
>JAYUAJ010000251.1:0-1797 GCA_043741375.1 Hyphomicrobiaceae bacterium
GAGAGAGCGTGTCGTCATAGGATGATGCCGGCCGGTGTGGCACGCCCGATTGCATTTCCAGCCGCGCCAATGCTTCTGCGCGGGTCGGCCAGCGCATACGGATGATCGGCACCAGTGACGCCGCCGCTGCAATCGCGAACCCGGCCAAAGCGGCGATGTGCCATGCCGCCGGCAGCAATGGCCAAAACCCCGCGAGGCTGGCGACAAAGAATACCACGATGACGCCGACCGGCAACCACAGCCGCGGCCACACCCGCTCCAGGCCAAGCGCGGCGCGGCTCAGCCGGATCTTACGGTCAAGCCCGGCGAGAGACGCTGCGCCGGTAGCGGTCGTATCGGTCATTGCGCCACCCTAGCATGCTCGCTCGCGGATGCACACGCCGCTCGCGAATTTGTGAGACAGCTCAGCGGCCTGTCTAGTCTCATACCATGGCCCGATCAGGGCGGCGCGTTAGCGCCGGGACGCCGGGCGTTTCGAGGCAGGTGCCGCCGGCGCCGCGCGGGTGGCCCCGCTGGAGCGGCCAGAACTTGCACCGGCAGTCGCGGTTTCGGTGCGCCGTGCGGGGGCTGTCGCAGCGGGCGGTTCCGCCCGCATGGTCTTGACGGGCTTGGCCTCGGCCTTCGCCTCCGCCTTGGCCTCGGCGTCCTGCCAGGGCGCGAGCCGATCCATGCCGATCATCTCATCGTAGGTCTGGCGCGGCCGCACCACGGCGAACTGATCGCCGCGCACCATCACTTCCGGAATCAGCAGGCGCGAATTGTAGGTGCCCGCCTGTACCGCGCCATAGGCGCCCGCACTCATCACGGCGAGCAGATCATTGGGCGTCGTTCCAGCGAGTTTCCGCCCCAACGCCAGATAGTCCCCGGTCTCGCACACCGGCCCGACCACGTCGACCACCGTTCCGCCGCCCTTGCCTTTTTCCGCCACCGGCCAGATCTCGTGATGGGCGTCGTAGAGCGTCGGCCGGATCAGATCGTTCATGGCGGCATCGACCACCACAAAAGTGCGCTCCGACCCCTTCTTCACATAGATCACCTTGGTGACCAGGATGCCGGCGTTGGCCACGATCAGCCGCCCCGGCTCCAGCATGATCTTGACGTCAAGCCCGCCAAAGCACTTGCGCACGATTTCGGCGTAGGCCTCCGGCGTGGGCGGAGCAGTCTTGCTGCCCTCATAGGGAACGCCCAAGCCGCCGCCGAGGTCGACATGCGCGATATCGTGTCCCTCCGCCCGCAGACGAACCACAAGTTGTCGCATAACCGTAAAGGCTTTTTCGATCGGCGCCAAATCCGTCAGTTGGCTGCCGATGTGCATGTGAATGCCCGCCACGTCCAGCCCGTTCAGCCGGTCCGCCTTGGCGTACATGCGCATAGCGTCCTTGTACGGAATACCAAATTTCGCCTCGCTCTTGCCGGTCGCGATCTTCTTGTGCGTCTTGGGGTCGACATCGGGATTGATCCGTAGGGCGACTTTCGCGCGGGCGCCCATGTGGGTGCAGACTTCGGAGAGCGCCTCCAGCTCGGGCTCGGATTCCACGTTAAAGTGCGTCACTCCGGAACGGAGCGCGAACGCCATCTCGCCGCGGGTCTTGCCGACGCCGGCAAAGATGATCTTCGCCGGCGCCACCCCCGCCATCAGCGCGCGCCGGATCTCGCCTTCCGACACCACGTCCATGCCCGCCCCGAGCCTTGCCAGCAGGGTCAGCACGGCCTGGTTCGAATTCGCCTTCACGGCATAGCAAATCAGCGGATCCAAGCCTTTAAACGCCTGTGCCAGCACCTTGTAGTGCCGCTCCA
>JAYUAJ010000252.1:0-4455 GCA_043741375.1 Hyphomicrobiaceae bacterium
TCACCGGCGCGTCCGCGACCCGCGACATCCTCGTCCACCTCGGCGAACCCACCGCGCCGCCGCGCATCGCGCCGGCCCGCGGCCCGCCGCTGTCGGACAGGCCCGATGCCAGGGCTGAATTCGACCGCCAGGCCCAGCCGGCACCTGAGTACGAGTTCGATCAACGCATCACTTGGTAACCCCGCCCGTCGACCGCTATTCGCGCGCGACGCCGGACAGGCGCGTGCCAAGCTCGCAAGCTGCGCCCGCCGACCCTCGCCAAACACCCGATGCCGGGCAATCACGGCGTCGCGACGACTCCCGACCACCCCACCTTCCCGTCGGCCCGCGCAAGTCAAGCCGTGCTGCGCTACGTTGACGGCGCGTTGAGGCGATTGGATTTACTATCCCTTCGCGAAATATTACAACCGCTCGTTCACCATCAATAACGAAACCGGTTGCAACAGCTATCGCACGAACTATCTCGACCTCGACCCCACCTACCGCGACGCGTGGGGCCTGCCGCTCCTGCGCATGACGTTCGACTGGCGCGAAATGGAACACAAGGGGTCGGCGTTCATCACTGCGAAGATGGAGGAGATTGGCAAGCGCATTGGCGCCGCGCACGTGCACGCGGAGGCGCGCACCGGGCGCTACAGCGTGGTGCCATACCAAAGCACGCACAACACCGGCGGCGCCGCCATGGGCACAGACCCGGGCACGAGCGCCATCAACAAGTACCTGCAGAGCTGGGACGTACCGAACGTGTTCGTGATCGGCGCGAATGCGTTCCCGCAAAACGCCGGCTACAACCCGACCGACACCGTGGGCGCGCTCACGTACTGGGCGCTGGACGCGATCAAGAGCCGTTACATCAAGAGGCCGGGTGCGCTGGCGTGACCGAGCGTGGGAGAGGCGATAGGCGATAGACGAGAGGCGGAAGACCGAAGGAGCAAGCGCGGGTCACCACGCAGGACGTACCTGCTACCAACCATTCAAAAGCGAGCAAGGAGAATCCAGTGCACAGACCGATTGCAACAACACTGCTGGTATTGATGGCTTGCGCAGGAAGCGTTTACGCCCAAACGGCGGCGGCGCAAAATGCGCTCGTGGGCGCGTGGCGGGTGACGGAAATCGCCGAGCCGGGGAAGCCGCCGGTTACAAGCCCGCAGCCTGGGCTGCTCATTTTCGCGAAGCAGTACTACAGCTTCGCGCGGATCAACGGCACCAAGCCGCTGCCCGACTACCCGTCGAACGACAAAGCCACCGACGCACAGAAGGTCGCGGTGTTCGATGCGCTGTACCTCAATTCCGGCACGTACGTGGCGACCGCCACTGCGCTCGCGACGAAATCCATCGTGGCCAAGAGCGCGTTCGCGATGGCCGGTCCAGGCAATCAATTCGACTACAGCACGAGCGGCGATACGCTGGTGCTGACCCAGAAGCCGCAGGGCATAGTCATCAAGTTCGTGCGCGTTGAATAGCGGCTTCTCGCGACTGCGGCAGGCTTCTTATGGGAACTGCGGCCGGGTGTTTGAGTCATTCGGTCCTCGGGGCGATGAATGGCATCTTCCAGCAGTTGAGCTGTCATTAAAGCGAAGATGGCCGCGGCCTGGTCTTCGGCCGGAACGGACAGTGGCGCTCAGCGCCAACGTGATCTGCAATGCGACGGTTACCCGACGCTGATCAGAAAAACCGTGCCGGGCGACAGGTTTCCACTTTCTTGGGGCCGGATCCGACCCTGAACTGTCGGTCGACCCTCCGTGAAGCCGCCATTCGACCGCGAGGAAGCAGACACTCGACTAATCAGTTCAGGAGCGAAGCAGGGGCAAGGCACGTTGATCTCCAGCCGCACCCCGTCGCGAGATCGTCGCGAGGCTACCCGCGACAAGGCCGCGCAACCATTATCTCCCAGTGTGTGCCGCCTTTCTGGCTACTGCGCTCTTGCAGCCATCGATGAACTCGGCGGTGCCCACATTGCATTCCGCTGCCGATTCGATGTTGTTGTCCAGCGCCCAGGCATAGCCTTCGACTTTGGTGTTCCGCGGTTCATGCGGCGTTACAGGCGACGCTGGCTCGGCGTAGCGTCCGCTGCCCGGCGGGGCTGCGGCACGAACAACCGGGCTGGCGACATCCACAGAATGCTGATTCTTGATTTCCCTGTGGATCCATTTGCCGCCGATCACGACGTGCTGGTATTCATCGGGATATTTCGCTTGCGGACGCTCAGCCACGTAGGCATCCCACCAGTTGTACAGAGTTTCGTTTCGGTACGCCTCCTGATTGGGACCGGAGGTTGGCGAGAAATAGATCGGCCCAATCATAAACCGGACCTTGTCGTCCGGTTGGGGGCATGCGGCATCGATTGCGCTCCAGTACAAGGTACCTCTCCGGTCGGACGGATAGTGCGTTCCGAACATGTTGAGGATGTAGCCCCATTGGGTCATCTGCCCCTTTCGAATGCTCAGTTTTACCGGGCAACGAGCGAGGATCTCGATCGTTGACTTGCGCAGCGTAAAGAGGTCCCAGGCAACGGAAGCGTCATTGAACGACTCCATATGCCCGCCCCCTTTCCTGTTTGTATCCGGCTCGGCCAACCCGGAGAGGCGCAGTTGGATCGGGTGGGAATTTTCCTGCGGCTCCACTAGGAATTTCTCGCCGACGCGACGCCCGACCAACAGGCCGCCAAATATGGTCGGCGCCGTGGCGCCGTAATGGTACAGGTCGGCGGGCAGGTAGCCGGTCCAATACCATGCCTCCTGCGCCAATTCCGTCCCGTCGCCCTTGCGACGGCCATCGCCGATCCGCATTTTCACCAGGTCGCCGGCGTTGACCACGGTTCCATTCCCCTCGGCAATCGGCGTGGTTGGAAATTTCTCGCTCGGCGGTAATTGGGCGGTATCCATGGCAATGGTCTTCCAGCGGCTGTCGGTGACATTCACAACGGCATTGCCACAACCATTGAGGACTGCAACTAGAACAGGGAGCGCAAGGAACGTGAAAATCCTTGCGGCGGTCAGCTGCGGAAGCATGGGTTTCTCGCCTTCTTCATGACACGCGGATCTTGCCATCAATCGCCGCAGAGGTCACTGCAGTCACCAAGAAGTCACGGGGGCTGCGGCCCGGGATCTCTGCGGCGCCCCGAACGGACGCCTCGAGCATCTGGCGCTGGGCAAGAATTTCCGGGTCGGACCACGCTATGTCCCGGTATTTTCATAACTTCTCTCGCAAAACACGCTGTTATTTTGCCTTAGAGGCGCGTTTTTACCACCGAAAATGGGCCTATAAGCAATCGCGGGTTCCCGCAGCGTGTACGACTCACCGCCCACAATCACTTTTCCGATACGTTACCTCGACTCCTCGCTCAAGCTGTATCTCCTCGAAATAGCTTTTGCTCTTGGTCGCAATCTCGTTACGCCAGCCAGTCCAAAGCGTTTCTTCGCTTCAAAAAACTAGCGCATGCAACAGTGCTGGTCGCGTGGGAACTTCAACAGAAATTCCCGCTCGTGGCAGCAACGGGTCATGTGGCAGAGGCGGCCTGATCGGAAATAACGATTCGCGCACGGCAGGGCATGATTCCTTAAAGCACCCTTTTCGCTATCGAAAAGTGATCTCTAAGCATCAAAATGGCCGGTGATTTACAAACTTTCATCGAGAATTCTGTGCGTTGCGTTGGTCCGACCCCGCATAACCCGACCGAAGGCGCCTCGCCTGACAGAGCTCGCGGCAGGCGCGCACGCAGTCAGCCTCTGCGTGCAGTCGCCGCTGCGGGGCTACGATTGACAGTGACGACGCGCGACCGCAAGATGACCGCTATCCGCATGTCGCAACGCCGGCATGTGTCCGTTAGAAAAGGGGGGAACATGAATTTTGCGATGCGTCTGTTGGCGTTTTCCTGCGCGCTGCTGATTTCCGGCGCGTTGTACGCGCAGCGCCTGATGCTCGCGCCACCGCCACCGAAGGTCAACGTGCTTGCCGGCGTGATCGATCTGCACGTGCACACCGAGCCCGACGTGTTCGCGCGCAGCGTGGACGACATGGAGGCGGCGGAGATGGCGAAGCGCAACGGCATGCGCGCGCTGCTCCTGAAAAACCATGTGAGCGAGAGCGCGTCACGCGCGTGGCTCGTGATGAAAGTCGTGCCGGGCATTGAGCTCTTCGGCGGCGTTGTGCTCAACAAGTCGGTTGGCGGCGTCAACCCGGTCGCGGTTGAAGTGCTCTATCGCATGTCGGGCAGGCGCGGCAAAGTCGTGTGGCTGCCGACGTTCGACTCGGAAAACGACATGCGCCTGAACAAGGCCAAGGGCGCGGATGCCGGGCTGCGCGTCGCGATCAACGGCAAGCTCCTGCCCGAGACAGAGGAAGTGCTGAAAATAATAGTGCCAGTCCGACGATCGGCAGCGTGGCCATCGACGCGAAGCCCCCGGCGCCGGTATTGGCAAACACCGGCAGCAGCACCAGCGCCAGCACCATCAC
>JAYUAJ010000253.1:0-10305 GCA_043741375.1 Hyphomicrobiaceae bacterium
CCGGAGCCCCTGACATTCTGCAGGTGGCTTTGGAGGCCGGCTACAGTTCCCACGAGGCATTTACGCGGGCGTTCCGCGACCAGTTCGGGTTTACGCCCGAAGCGGTTCGCGGCCAGCGCCATCTCGACAACCTCACCCTCGTGGAGCCCATGACTATGAGCCAGCCAAGCACCATCATCCTCAATCCTCCCAGCATCGAAACCGGCAAGCCGATGCTGCTCGCCGGCCTCAACGCCAGCTACATTTACGAAGCCATGGGCGGCCTGCCCGCCCAGTGGGAGAAGTTCGTGCCCCATCTCGGCCACGTGCCCGGCCAGATCGGCAAGGTCGCCTATGGGGTCGTGATGAAGGGGTCCGACACCGGCTTCGACTATCTATGCGCCGTCGAAGTGAAGGATTTTGACCGCCTGCCCGCCGACCTCGACCGCGTGCGCCTGCCGGCCCAGCGCTACGCCGTGTTCCGTCAGAAAGATCACATTTCAAAAATCCGCAACGTCTGGAGCGAGATCTTCAACGCCTGGTTGCCATCGTCGGGCCATCAGGCCGCCGACGCGCCGCGTTTCGAGCGCTACGGCGAGACCTTCGACGGCCGCACTGGCGAGGGCGGTTACGAGTTGTGGCTGCCGATCAAGGGGTGAGGCGCGCTCGCCCAGAGTCCACCCCCACCCCAGCCTTCGCAGAACTTCGGCCCGGCAAGCTAGCCCTCCCCCATTCGGTCTGCGTGTGAATTTCAGTCCTCACGAGACAGACGGCAGCCCCCTCCCCCCCTTGAGGGCGGGGTGGGGGTGGTTCTGGGTACGGATCTTTGGACCCTGCGCCAAGCGTTCAACCGCGCGCCCGATCCAAAGCACAGCCTCGCGAAGTTCGAGCGAGGCATCCATTTGCCGCCCGCAGGCGTTGACGGTAGGTTGCACCCCAGCACTCACCAGCGGACCGGCGCCATGCTCATTTCCTATATCGTGCCCATCGCAATCGGCGCCGTGGCGATTGTGCTCGCGCTCGGGCTCTGGAACATGGCGCGCGGCGGCAGCGCCAACACCAGCCAGACACTGATGCGCTGGCGCGTCGGGCTGCAGTTTGTCGCCATCGTGGTGCTGATGACGGTGGTGTATCTGACGCGGCGCTGAGTTGGGATTAACCAGCCAGCAACCATAGTCGCGCGAAATGCTCTCCCATGCGCGCGCCTCTCGCCAGGACCCTGTCTGCCTGCCTTTTGCTGCTGGCTGCTTCCGGTAACGCGGCCGCGGGCGGCTTCATTGACGAATTGCGCCTCGGAGGCCTCGCCCAGAATATCGAGCCCACCGGCCGCGGCCACGAACACGGCGCCGATATCAATGCTGAGGTGCTGTTCGAGCCCTTCTGGGCGCCAACCGGCAATAACGTGACGGACGTGCTGTTCGGGTTCCGTCCCCACATCGGGGCGACCTACAATTTCGCCGGCACCACCAACAAGCTTTACGCCGGCCTGACCTGGGACGCGCCGCTGGCCCAGGGCTTTTTCGTCGAAGGCAGTTTTGGCCTAGCGCTGCATGACGGCGGTCTCGACGAGCCGGGCCGGGCGCACTACGGCTGCCGCTTGAATTTCCGCGAATCCGCCGCGCTCGGCTACGACATCGATCCGCATTGGCGCGTCATGCTGATGGTCGACCACATGTCCAACGCCGATCTGTGCCTGCAGAACCGCGGCTTGACCAATGCCGGCCTGCGGCTTGGCTATCGGCTGGATTGAGGCGGACCCCATGCCGGGCAACCGTAGGGTGCAATAGCGCAGCGTATTGCACCGGCGGGGCGTGCGAACGGTGCGTTACGGCTGCGCCTAACGCACCCTGCGGAACCGCCAATGTCTTGACCCGCGCCAGCGCGCGTCTAGGGTGACGGCTCAATCAGGGACCGCGCATGGTCGTTCTCAACAAAATCTACACCCGCACCGGCGATGCCGGCTCCACCGGCCTGGGCACCGGCGAGCGGGTGCCGAAATTCGCGTTGCGCATCGCGGCCTATGGCACTGTCGATGAGACCAATGCGGTCATTGGTGTCGCCCGCCTCGATCTTGGCGCTGCGTCCCCGCCTGTCGGAGCCATGCTGGCGCGGATCCAGAATGATCTGTTCGACCTTGGCGCCGATCTCTGCGTGCCTGAAAAGGCGTCCGACACCGGCAAGCAGCGCCTGCGCATTGTCGCGGCGCAGACCGATCGGCTGGAGCAAGAGATCGACGAACTGAATGCGCACCTCGCCCCACTCACCTCCTTCGTGCTGCCCGGTGGCACGCGCGCCGCGGTCCAATTGCACGTCGCCCGCACCGTCAGCCGGCGCGCCGAACGCCTAATGTGCGAGCTCGCGGCGACGCCCGGAGAGAGCGTCAGTCCGGACGCCCTTAAATTCGTCAACAGATTGTCGGACTTTCTGTTTGTCGCCAGCCGCTATGTGAATGATCGCGGCAAGGGCGATGTGTTGTGGGTGCCCGGCCAGAACCGCTGATCGGGCCGATTTTTGGTAAAGGACGCCGTGCGCCGTGTTCGTTCCCGTTTACGACATCAATCCGCTGCGCCGCATCCGCTTCCAATACGTGACGGTGGGGCTGATCGCCCTCAACGTCCTGATCTTCCTGATTTTTCAGGAACGGGACATCTGGACCGCCAACGACTGCGGCCAGGTCATGTTCACCAAGGCCTTCGGCATCATCCCGCTGCAGCTGCTGGGAACGCCGGTTAGCTTCTCCGATTGTCCGGACGGGGCGTTCAGCGCCCTCGCTTTCCCGGCGCCGTTGACCGTGTTCAGCTACATGTTCCTGCATGGCAGCATCTGGCATCTCATCGGCAACATGCTGTTCCTGTGGGTGTTTGGCGATAATGTCGAGGATGCGCTCGGCCATGTCCGCTACCTGATTTTCTATCTTTTGTGCGGCATCGCGGGCGGCCTGCTCTACTTCGCCACCCAGCTGCATTCAACTTCGCCCCTCATCGGGGCCAGCGGGGCCATCGCGGGGGTGGTTGGGGCTTACGTCATGCTCAGTCCGCGGGTGCGTATCTGGGTCCTGGTGTTGCGCGTCATTCCGCTCATGGTGCCGGCCTGGATCGCCATCGGGGCCTGGATCGCGATGAATATCGTGCTGGCGTTCAGCGGACTGGATTCCTCAGTCGCCTGGTGGGCCCATATCGGCGGGCTGATCGCCGGAGCGGTCCTGGTGGTCTTCATGCGCCAGCCTGGCGTCCCCCTGTTCGCCCGGCCAGCTCCGGGTGGTTGAACCGTGGTCGACCAAAAGCCGACCGGCGTCAGCACTAGAAGATTGCGCACCGCCACCGATGAACCGCTATCCACTGCCTGGCTTTCGCGATTGGGCGCTATTTGCGATTGGCCTGATGTTCGTCGTGCTCGGATTTTTCGTCCTGATCGCCGGACGCGATAGCGACGCACGCAACATCGCGATTGTTGGTATTACCTTTTTTGGCTCGTGCCTGTTTGTCTTTACAAGAACAATTCTGCGCAAATTCCGCTACCGCAAGCTTGCCGGGATCGACGTGCGGATCGTCGGCGGTGTGCCTGTGCGGCCATCGAAATGGCGCGTTGTCGCGTTGGGCGGCTGGTTGCTGGCGCTCGGCATCATCCTGTTGGTGTTTGCCACCAAGGCGCCACTGCTCATCTCCCTGATGTCGGCAGTTGTCGCCGGCGCCGGACTTTTGCTGCTGGTCGCAGCCCTGCTGGGCTTCATTCCTCAAGGTTATCTGCAGTTCGATCCTGAAGGATTCACGGTCGCCTATCGAGGCTGGCGCGTGCAGCTGCCCTGGGACCAGATCACGGGTGCAGGCGTTGGCGCGACCGCGGATAATCCCGCGCTGTTTGTTTCCGTTCATGACCAGGGCGAACTCAGGATCGAGCCTCAGAGCGCAAGGACACAGGCCTTGCGCTCGATCGCCCGGACCAAGAAAATGGTCGGTTGGGATTTCTACTTCCTGACCGAGCAATACGGCCTCGATGCACCAGTTCTGCAAGCCGCCATCATGCGCTACGCGAACGATGCAGCCGAGCGCGCCAGTTTAGGTCAGCGGGTGCTTGCGGCGCCTAAGTCGGGCTAAAGCGACCATTTACCGTTGACTGGACTTGTACAACCGGAGGCTTCCATGCCGATCTCCCAGGATGTGATCAATCTCTACGACAGCTTCACGCACGGCGTCCTTGACCGGCGCACGTTCGTGGAGCGGCTGGGCAAGATCGCTGGCGGGGCCGCGGCTGCCACGGCGCTGCTGGCCAAGCTGACGAACAACTATGCTCAGGCCGCGATCATCGCCGAAGACGACACCCGCCTGACAGCGGCGATCGAGAGCATCCCGGCCCCCGGCGGCAGCGTGAAGGCCTACGTCGCCCGCGCCAAGGGCGCAGGCAAGCAGGGCGTGGTGATCGTCATTCACGAAAACCGCGGGCTCAACCCGCATATCAAGGACATCGCCCGCCGCGTCGCGCTCGAGGGCTTTACGGCCGTCGCGTTGGATCTGCTGAGTTCGGCGGGCGGCACACCCGAGGATGCCGACAAGGCGCGCGACATGATCGGCGCGCTCGACCCCGGCAAGACCGCTGCCGAACTGGTCGCTGCGGTTGCCTATGCCAAATCCCGCCCCGAGGCCAACGGCAAGGTCGGCGTCATCGGCTTCTGCTGGGGCGGCGGCAAGGTCAACCAGCTGGCGGTTCTGGCGCCAGATCTTGCGGCCGGCGTCGCCTACTACGGCGCCCAGCCCAAGGCCGAGGATGTGCCTAAGATCAAAGCCTCGCTGATGCTGCACTACGCCGGCCAGGACGACCGCATCAACGCCGGTATTCCCGCCTACGAGGCCGCCCTGAAGGCCGCCAAGACCGACTATCAGCTATTCCGGTACGACGGCGTCAACCACGCCTTCAACAACGACACTGCGGGCGAACGCTACAACAAGGCCGCCGCCGACCTCGCCTGGGGCCGCACCATTGGCCTGTTGAAGGCCAAGCTGGCGGGCTGACCTCAACTCTCGACATTTGCCGCCTTGGGTGGAATGAAGGGTTCGACCGAGGTGGCAGAGGGATCGGAGGCCCGATGACCGTCAGACCGAAACGGGCCATGCTGCTTGCAGCCGGGCTCGGCCTGCGCATGCGGCCGCTGACCGAATTGACCCCCAAGCCCCTGGTGCGCCTCGCCGGCAAGCCCTTGCTGGACTATGTGCTGGACCGGCTGGCCGCGGCGGGCGTCGAGACGGTTGTCCTCAACGTCCATTACCTGCCGAAGCAGATCATCGAACACGTTGCGACGCGCCGGGCGCCAAAGATCGTCATTTCCGACGAGAGCGCCGAATTGCTGGACACCGGCGGCGGCGTGGCCAAGGCCCTGGCGCAACTGGGCAACGAGCCTTTCTACATCGTCAACGCCGATTCCATCTCGCTGCCCGGAGGCGGCGCCAATCTCGCGCGCATGGCTGACGCTTTTGATCCCGGCCGCATGGACAGTGTGATGCTTTTGGCCACGGCGGCGACCTCGCTGGGCTACCACGGCAATGGCGATTTCCACTTGGCGCCGGACGGCCTTCTGAAACGCCGCCGCGAGCGCGAGGTGACGCCGTTCGCCTTCACCGGCACGTCGCTGGCCCATCCGCGCCTGTTCGAGGGGGCGCCGCGGGGCAAGTTCTCACTCAACGTTTTGTGGGATCGCGCCATCGCGTCGGACCGGCTTTACGGTGTCCGCCAGGATGGGCTGTGGATGCACATCGGCTCGCCCGAGGCGCTGACTGAAGCCGAGCGCCTGCTGGCCGGCGGCGAGACTTATTTCTGATGACGGCCGCGCGCCCCCGCGTGTTCAACATACCAGCCGGACGTCCGTTCCTCGCCGTCCTTGCCGAGGCGATCCTGAGCGGCCGGATACCGGGATCGGGACAGGGCACGTTGTTCCCACTCGAACTGCCGCGCACGCTCCTGCTACTGCCGACCCGCCGCGCTTGTAAAGCCATGCAGGAGGCGTTTCTGGACGCCAGCGCTGGCCGTGCGCTGCTGCTCCCGCGTATCCGGCCGATCGGTGATACCGACGAAGATGAGAGCCTGATCACCTCGGGTGACGGGAGTTGGATCGGCGGCAAGGAGGCCATGGATCTCGCCCCAGCCATGGATGGGATCGAGCGCCATCTGATCCTGACCAGCCTGGTCTTGAAGTGGATGGAACGGCGCCAGCAGGTCTATGCCGGCTCGGATGAGATTTCCGCGAGCCGTGAGACGCTGCCGGGCGCCGAGACGCCCGCCCAGGCCTCGGCCCTGGCGCGCGGTCTGGCGCGGCTGATGGATATGGTGGAGACGGAGGGGGCCGATCTGTCCAAACTGGCTGAACTCGCCCCGGCGGCATTCTCCGAGCAATGGCGCCAGACCGTCGATTTCCTCGCCATCCTCTCCAACGTGTGGCCGGCCATCCTTTCCGCCACCGGCAAACTCTCGCCGGCCGGCCGGCGCAACCAGCTCCTGGCCCTGCAGGCTGCACAGTGGACACTCAAGCCGCCCGCCGGTCCCGTGATCGTCGCCGGTGTGACCGGCAGCATCCCGGCGACCGCCAAACTGATGCAGGTGGTTGCCGGGCTGCCGATGGGCGCCGTGGTGCTGGCTGGCCTGGACCAGAGTCTGGACCAGGAGACCTGGGCTGCGGTGCATCCCGGAGCGCCGTCGCATCCGCAATACCGGCTGGCGGCTTTACTGACCCGCCTTGGCATCACCCGCAGCGACGTCACCGATCTTGCGCTCACCGATGACCGTCAGCGATTGATCGGCGAAGCACTCAGGCCCGCAGCGACCACGGCGGCCTGGGGCGGGATCGGCCAGCGGCTCGACAAAGCGAGAGTTGCACCGGCCCTGGCCGGCATGACCCGCCTCGATGCCGCAAGCCCCGAGGACGAGGCCGAGGCGGTGGCCCTCATCATGCGGCGCGCCGCTGACGATCCCACCAAGTCCGCTGCGCTGGTGACGCCCGATCGCATTCTGGCACGCCGTGTCGCGGTGCGCCTCTCCAGCTGGGGCATCGTCATCGATGATTCAGCCGGCCGGCCGTTGTCGAAGACACCGCCGGGCGTCCTGTTCGACCTGATCGTCAGCGTGCTCGCGACCGATTTTGCGCCGGCCCCGCTGATGGCCCTGTTGAAGCACCCCCTGGCCCGGCTCGGCCTCACGGTACCCGAGGTGAGGCGCGGGGCGCGCATGCTGGAATTGCGCGCGCTGCGGCGGCCAAATCTTGGCGCGGGGCTCGCCAGCCTCAGGACGTTGCTGGCCGATCGGCCCGACACACCGGACCCTGACGATCACGAGCCGCATCATCGCGCCATCTCCGGCATGTCGGATCGCGACAGCGCCTTGGCCCGCAACGTGCTGGACAAGGTGGAATTGGCCCTGGCGCCGCTGCAGGCGCTTGCTGGCAGTACCCACGTTCATCCGCTGGCGACGCTGCTCGATGCGCATATCGCGTCGGCCGAACTCATCGCCACCGACGAAACCGGAAGTTTCGATACCCTTTGGGCCGAAGCCGCCGGTGAGGCCGCCTCCACCTATCTCGCGCATCTCAGCTCAGCTGGCAGCAATGGATTGGCGGTGACGCTCGCGGCCTATCCGGAGCTGTATCGCAGTTTGATGGCGACTGAGACCGTTCGCGCCGCCCGCACCAGTCATTCGAACCTGACCATCCTTGGCCCCTTCGAAGCGCGCCTGCTGCAGCCCGACACCGTGATCCTCGGCGGCCTGAACGATGGCGTTGCACCCGAAATCGCCGAGCCCGATCCCTGGCTGAACCGGCCCATGCTGGCCGAACTGGGCTTGCCTCTGCCGGAAACACGCATCGGCGATGCCGCCCATGATTTCGCGCAATTGCTCAGCGCCAAGACGGTGTACTTGACCCGCGCGGTGAAGCGCGATGGCGCGCCGACGGTTGCCTCGCGCTGGCTGCTGCGCGTGGATGCGGTGCTGGCCGGGCTCGGGCATGAGGGCATGTTTGCCGGCAACCCGGCGCAACCCTGGCTCGCCTGGGCGCAGAACCAGAAGGCGCTGACGACATTTTCACCCCGCCCGGCCCCGCAGCCGCGCCCACCGCTTAGCGCCCGCCCGCGCCAGCTCAGCGTCACGCGCATTGAACATTGGATGGCCAATCCGTATGCGATTTTCGCGCGCGACATCCTGCGGCTCGAACCGATGCCAGACCTGGGCGGCGCGCCCGAGGCGAGCGTGCGCGGCCGCATCATCCATCAGGCCCTGCATCGCTTTGCAGCGGCGCACCCCGATACTCTGCCAGCGGACATTGCCGCAGCCCTGATCGCCGAAGCCGAAGGCGGGCTGCAGCGTTTGGCGGCGCACCCCAGGGTCGCCGCCTTCTGGCGGCCGCGCTTTGCGCGCTTTGCCCATTGGTTCGCCGCGTCCGAGCCAACCCGCCGCGCCGGCATGGCACGTACACAGAGCGAGACGTCCGGCGCGTTGGCCCTGACGGCGCCTGGCGGCCCGTTCCGCCTGACCGCGCGAGCTGACCGCATCGATGTGCTCGGCGGCGGCGATCTGGTCATTACCGACTACAAGACCGGTGCGATCCCCACTGACACCCGCGTCATTTCCGGCCTTGCCCCACAGCTGCCGCTTGAGGCTGCGATCGCTGCCGAGGGTGGGTTTGAGGGTGTCGCGAAGGGAGCAGTCACCTTGCTGCGCTTTATCTCGGCGACCGGCGGCGAGCCACCCGGTCTTGAGCGCATCGTGAAGACCGAAGATGTAACCGCGCTCGCCGCCCAGACCCTGGCCGGCCTGTCGCGACTGATCGAGCGCTTTGACGATCCCTCCACCCCCTACGCTTCCCTACGCCGTCCGGCCTTTGCCGGGACAGCCAGATACGACGACTACGCCCATCTGGCCCGCGTGAAAGAATGGTCCCTTGCCACCGAGGACGAAGCGGATGAGTGATCTCGAAACGCACGTCGCAATCGAGTGGCTGGCGCAGGCGTTGTTCGTACAAGGACGGAGCCAGCCGCCGCCCCTCACCCCGCCCTCTCCCCGTACGTACGGGGCGAGGGGGCTCGCACCTCTTTGGGCGCGGAATATTGTTGGGATGAAAGACGGCCATACCTCTCCCCGCCGCTTCGCGGGGAGAGGAGACCGCGTCTCGCAGGCGACCCTTCGGGAGCCAGGAGCCACGCGGTCGGTGAGGGGCGAGAGCTGGCTCCGTCTCTGCTCGCACACGACAACCGTCCGAAAGCCCTACGTGAATGGCTGATCCCCTCCTCTTGGTGGCGGCGCAGCAGCGCAAGGCGACCGACCCCACCGCGTCGGCCTGGGTCAGCGCCAACGCTGGCACGGGCAAGACCTACGTGCTGGTGCGCCGCGTGCTGCGTTTGTTGCTGGCTGGCAGCGCTCCCGATCGCATCTTGTGCCTGACGTTCACCAAGGCGGCGGCGGCGGAAATGGCCAACCGCCTGTTCCGGCAGCTCGCGGCCTGGGCCACGGCGGACGATGCTCAGCTGACGAACGAACTCGACGATCTGCTCGGCCGTGCCTCCACACCGGCTGAGGCCGCCCGCACGCGCACATTGTTCGCTTCGGCCATCGAGACCCCGGGCGGACTGAAAGTGCAAACCATTCACAGCTTTTGCGAACGGCTGCTGCAGCGCTTTCCGCTCGAAGCAGGGCTCGCGCCGGGCTTTACCGTTCTCGACGAGCAGCAGCAGGCGGCGCTGCTCCACGCCAGCACGGCGGCCGTGCTTGGCGAGGCGACCGCGATCGATGGTCCGCTGCGGCATGCACTACACACCGTCGTCGGACATGCCCATGAGATGACGTTCGACGCTTTGCTGAAAACCGCGATCAATGAGCGGGACGTAATCCGAGAGCTGATCTTAAATGCAGGCGATGCTAGCAACCCCTTTGCGGACATCGAGGCGCGACTGCGCCGGCTGCTGAACGTCCCGGCCGTCACCAGCCACGACACTCTGACCGAGTCCATTTCAGGCTTGCTTGACGATGACGAGCTTGGCCCCATTATCGACGCCCTGCGCACCGGCAGCGCCGCCGACATCAGCGCCGCGAAAAAGCTGTCGGACGCGGTGACCGCCACCCGGCCTGCCGAGCGGAATGCAGCTCTCACGTCTGCTCTGCTCACCGACAAGCGCGAACCGCGCAAGCGTCTCGCCACCAAAGCAGTGGGCGAAAATCATCCCGGCCTGGTCGAGCAGCTGACGCGCGCCGCAGAGGACGCGGCCGCGCTTGCCGAACAACGCCACAGCCTGGCGCTGGCCCTAGCGACGACTGCGCTGCTCCGGATCGCCGATCGCGCAATCGATCAGTATACCC
>JAYUAJ010000254.1:0-10256 GCA_043741375.1 Hyphomicrobiaceae bacterium
TCAGCCCCTTGAGTTGCAGGCGCACGGCCCCGGGCGCAACCGCCGCGCGCGCAGGCGGTTTCAAAAGGCCGCCAATCATCATCTCGGCTAGACTCTTTGCCGTCTCCTTGCGCGGATCACAACTCGCCACCACTTTGCCGCCGCGCAGAATGGTAGCGACATCGCACAGCGAGCGGATCTCTTCTAGCTTGTGAGAAATGTAGAGAATGGACACGCCTTCGCTCTTCACGCGGCGAAGCGTGCGGAACAGCACCTCCACCTCTTGCGGCGTAAGCACGGACGTCGGTTCGTCCATGATGATCAGGCGCGGCTTTTGCAGCAGCACCCGGATGATCTCGATGCGCTGGCGCTCGCCGACCGAGAGCGTGCCAACCATGCGGCCAGGATCGACCGTGAACCCGTACGCCGCCGCCAGCGCGACAATATCCTTGGTCAGCGCCCGTCCGGTCCCGCGCCCCTCCATACCCAGCGCCACATTGTCGGCGACCGACAGGCCCTCGAACAGCGTGAAATGCTGGAACACCATGCCGATGCCGCGCGCGCGCGCATCGGAGGGTTTTCCGGGCGCATACGGAGCGCCGTCCAAGGTCATCGCGCCGGCGTCCGGCTTCATGACGCCGTAGATCATTTTCACGAGCGTTGATTTACCCGCGCCGTTTTCGCCGAGCAGGGCGTGGATTTCGCCGCGCCCGACCGAGAAACTCACGTGGTCGTTCGCGATCACGCCAGGGAACGAGCGGGTGACGTCGCGGATGTCGAGCAGCGTATCAACCATGCTGAAGCGCGCCTTCCGTTTGCGCCGCTTCGCCCGTACTCGCCCAGCCCGCCAGTTGCGCCGCCACCGAGATCGCAATCATGGCCGGCTCTTTTCCAGTAATGCCGCCGATGCCGATCGGACACTGGAGACGGGCGAGCGCCGCCTCTCCGACTCCGGCCTCGCGCAGGCGCTTTTCAAAGCGCGCGCGCTTGGTCGCCGAACCGATCAGGCCCGCCCAGGAAAAATCCTTGGCGAGGACCGCGTGCGTGAGGGACAGATCGAGGGCGTGCGAAAAGGTCATGATCAAGTGCAGGGCATGATCTGGAGCGGCAGCGGCGATTGCTGCGGGATCGGCGGCGATGATAGGTTCGGCGTTCGGCGGTATGACCGCAGGAAAGCGATCAGTGGCCACATCGACCCAGGTGATAGAAAATGGCAAGTCCGCCAAAGCGCGCACGACCGCCCGGCCAACGTGGCCGGCGCCGTAGAGATAGAGCGGGTGCGGTGGTTGGGTTTCCGGCTCGATGACGAAATCCGGCGTGCCAGTGTGGCCGCGAATGAGGAGGGTCGCGCGGGGCCGTTCGCCGGAGAGCATGGCGCGGACGGCGCGCAGGACGGGGAGGGGGAGATCGCCGGAGTGGCGGCGGTCAGTGACAACCGTGGGCGGAACGCCCGCCGCGACTTCCCTGACAATAATTCCCCGTGGCCGCAATGCGATGCCGTCTGTAGGTTGGGTTAGCGCGGCCACCCTGCCATCGGTTTTCGCAGGGCGTCGTTCCGCGCGTAACCCAACATCCACGGGCAGATCATCAGCGTCTGCCCGTGGATGTTGGGTTACGCGAGGAACGTTGGCCTCGTTTACCCCCGTGAAGTCCGTGGCCGCACTAACCCAACCTACGGACGGGGGTTGCTTCTCAAACAACAGCCGCACCATGCCGCCGCAGCATTGGCCCAACGCAGGCCCCAGCGGATAGGCGCGCAACTCGCGATGCCATTCGGGCAGGCCGCCCGCCAGCAATTTTCGCGCATGCGCCAGCGCCTCAAGTTCCAGCGCGCCGCCGCCGATGGTGCCATCAAATCCGTCCGCCCACACTACCATCGCCGCGCCCGCCTCGCGCGGGACGGAGCCTTCGGCCTCGGCGACCAGGACACGCACGCATGGGGTCAGACCCCTTCGGCCTGCACCGCCGCCTGTTATTCTATCGGTCATTGAGGGCCGAAGGGGTCTGACCCCATCGCCTCCACCTTCGCCTTCACGGCCTCCACCGCGAACAGCACCCGTTCAGGCGTAGCCGGAGCATCCAGCGCGGGATCGATCTGATAGTCGCCCACGCTCGCCACCGCATCGCCCAGCGCCAGCAGTGCGGAAATCGCAAGCATCAACGGTGGCTCGCCGACGGCCTTGCTGCGATAGATCGTCTCTTCCGTGTTCTCGCCATTCCATAGAGCAATGTTCATCACAGGCGGGCGATCTCCACACGCCGGAATCTTGTACGTCGACGGAGCGTGCGTCGCCAGCCGCCCCTTGCCGTCCCACACCAGCTCCTCCGTCGTGAGCCAGCCGGCGCCCTGGACAAAGCCGCCTTCGATCTGGCCGAGATCGATCGCCGGGTTCAAAGACCTGCCGACGTCGTGCAGAATGTCTACGCGCAGCATGCGGTTTTCGCCGGTCAGCGTATCGATGGCGACTTCCGTCACTGCGACGCCATAGGAGAAGTAGAAGAACGGCCGGCCTTTGCCGGTCGCGCGGTCCCAGTGGATTTTCGGCGTCGCGTAGTAGCCCGTGGAGGACAAAGAGACGCGTTTGGCGTGGGTCAGCGCCGCCGCTTGCGCGAGCGTGTACGTCTTATCGCCCGTTACCACCCGTCCGGCCTCGAACCGCACCGCGCCAGAATTGCTCCCGGTCTCGGCCGCCAGCACGCCCGCGATGCGCCCCTTGATGGTGCGCGCCGCCTCGCGCGCCGCCATGCCGTTGAGGTCGCTGCCCGAAGACGCCGCCGTGGCCGAAGTGTTCGGCACCTTGCCCGTCGTGGTCGCGGTGATCTTCACATTCGCCAGATCGCACTGGAATTCCTCGGCCACCACCTGGGCGATTTTCTGGAACAGGCCTTGCCCCATCTCGGTGCCGCCGTGATTGAGGTGGATCGATCCATCGGTGTACATATGGATCAGCGCGCCAGCCTGGTTCATCTGCGTGAAGGTGAAGGAAATGCCGAATTTTACGGGCGACAGCGCGATGCCGCGCTTTAGGATCGGGCTCTTGGCGTTCCAGGCGCGAATGGCGGCGCGGCGTTTTTCGTAGTCTGACGTCCGCGCCAATTCGTCCGTCATCGCATCAATGATGCAGTCTTCGACTTCTTGATAGTACGGCGTCAGGCTGCGCCCGCTCCCGGCCGACTTGCCCTTCGGCGCATAGTAGTTGGCGCGCCGCACCTCGAGCGGGTCCTGGCCGAGTTTGAGCGCAATCGCGTCGATCACGCGTTCCATGCCCACCATGCCCTGCGGTCCGCCAAAACCGCGGAAGGCGGTGTTCGACACCGTGTTGGTCTTGCAGCGATAGGACGTGATGCGCACATTCGGCAGGTAGTAGCAGTTGTCGGCATGGAACATGGCGCGGTCGCAGATCGCCATTGAGAGATCGAACGACATGCCGCAGCGCGCCGCCTGCTCGAAGGTGATGCCGAGGATGCGTCCGTCGTCATCGAAGCCGACGTCATAGTCGATGCGGAAATCGTGGCGTTTGCCGGTGATCTCCATGTCGTCGTCGCGGTCGTAGCGCAGTTTTGCGGGACGGCCAGTTTTGCGCGCGACCAGGGCGGCGACGGCCGCGGGCAGGCTGCCCTGCGATTCCTTGCCGCCAAAGCCGCCGCCCATGCGGCGCACTTCCACCGTCACGGCATTGAACGGAACGTCCAACACGTGGGCGACGATGTGCTGGATTTCCGTCGGGTGCTGCGTCGAAGAATGCACTAACACGTCGCCGTCCTCGCCGGGGATGGCGAGCGCGACCTGGCCTTCAAGATAAAAGTGTTCTTGCCCGCCCATCCGTACCCGGCCTGTCAGGCGATGCGGGGCGGCGGTGAGGGCGGCGTCAGGGTCGCCGCGGCCAAACGTGTACGGATCGGCGAGGAAGCTTTTGGCCGCCATCGCGTCGTCGATGGTGAGGATGGCGGGTTTGTCTTTGTAGGTGACATCGGCGAGGCGCGCGGCGCGGCGCGCAGCGAGGTGCGAGTCGGCCGCGACGGCGAACAGCGACTGCCCGTAGTGCTCGACCAGGCCGGCCGCGAACACCGGATCGTCGCCGCGCCCCTGCGGGCTGGTGTCGTTGAGGCCCGGAATGTCGGAGGCGGTGAGCACGGCGACAACGCCAGGTGCGGCGCGGACCTTGTTGAGGTTGATGGCCAGAACATCAGCGTGGGCGCGCGTGGCCATGCCGATGGCGATATGCAGCGTGCCAGGCGGTTCGGGGATATCGTCGGTATAGATTGCGGTTCCGGCGACGTGCTTGTGCGCACTGTCGTGCGCGACGGGATCGGCGACGCCGCCGGAAAATGGGGTCAGACCCCTTCGGCCCTCGCCGCCGTGCGCAACACGATTGGTCATCGCGGGCCGAAGGGGTCTGACCCCATCGCCTCCAGCGCTCCCGCGCCGACCAGCCGGGTAGGCGCGTCGCCGGTCATCTCGTGGAAGTAACGCAGCAGCAGGTTCTTGGCCGTCAGCATACGGTAGTCCGCCGAAGCGCGCATGTCGCTGAGCGGCTGGAAATCCTCCTCGAATTTTTCCCGCGCGGCCTCGACCGTGGCAATCGTCCAGGGCTTTCCAATCAGCGCCGCCTCGACCGCCTTGGCCCGCTTCGGAATGCCCGCCATGCCGCCGAAGGCGATGCGCGCGGAGGTGACGGCGCCGTTGTCGATGTGGAGATAGAAACAGCCGAGGACAGCGGAAATATCCTGGTCGAAGCGTTTTGAGATTTTGTAGCAGCGCAGGCGGTGGGCAGCGGGATGGAGTTTGACACCGTCGTCAGGGGGGAAGTGAGCCGGCACATCAAGCCGCTCAATGAACTCACCGGGTTGTCGATCCTGTTTGCCGTAGGCAACGAAAAAGGCTTCCAAAGGGACGCTTCGCCGCGTCTTGCCCTTGCGCAGTTCAACCGAGGCGCCTAGCACAATTAATGCGGGCGCCATGTCGCCGATTGGCGAGCCGTTGGCAATATTGCCGCCAATCGTGCCTGAGTTGCGGACCTGCACAGATCCCAGGCGGCGGGTGAGTTCGCCCAGATCAGGCCAGTACATATCGAGTGTGGACCAAGCTTCGTCGTAGGTTACACCTGAGCCAATTATCAGGTTGTCGTCGGCGCCGCGATGACCGAACTCCTTGAGCTCACCAACCCGACCCGTGGAGATCAGTACTGGGAGTTCGCGATGCTGTTTGGTGACCCACAGGCCGACATCAGTTGCGCCGCCGAGTAGGGTGGCGTTCGGATAGGTCTCATACAGACTAGCTAGTTCGTCAATCGTCGTTGGGGCAAAGAATTTTCCGCCGGGATGCTCGAGGGCGAGGCAGCCGCCGGCCTCACCTCCCCCTTGTGGGGAGGTCGGCGCACTGCGCCGGGTGGGGTTGGCGCTGCTTGCGCCGCTGGTGGGAAGGACCCCGCCCCCGGCCCCTCCCCACAAGGGGGAGGGGGGTTCGCCCTTGGTCGTGGTGGGAGCTGAGACCACCAACGCGCGCTTGGCGGCAGCCACAATTGGTCCGTAACCGGTGCATCGGCACAGATTGCCAGCAAGGATGTCGTCGATGGAAGAATGAAGCATAACATCAGGGGCGCCGCGCCCATTTCGAAATGACCGGTAGGACTGATACGCCGCATACAAACTCATCACGAACCCCGGCGTGCAAAACCCGCATTGCGAGCCGTGGCATTCCACCATCGTCTGTTGCACGGGATGCATCTCGCTGCCTTGGCCGCGCAGTCCTTCGACCGTTGTGACCGACATCCCGTCGACCATCGGCACGAACTGGATGCACGAATTGATCGCGAGACTCTCGCCGGTCGGCAGCGTCTCAACCACTACCGTACACGCCCCACAATCCCCCTCGTTGCACCCCTCCTTCGTGCCCTTCAGCCCCAGATCCTCGCGCAGATAGTCCAGCAGCGTCCGCGTCGGCGGCACCGAACGCGGCACCTCGTGCCGCTCGCCGTTGAGCAGAAACACCACCTGATCGCGCGTCTCGGCCATCGGCCTAGCTCCCCCGGTAGGTTGAGTAGCCGTAGGGCGAGACCAGCAGCGGAACATGGTAATGCGCGTCCGCCGCCGAAAGGCCGAAGCGGATCACGATGACATCCAGGAAGCGCGGGGTGGGCAGCGCGACACCCCGGCCCGCGAAATAGTCGCCGGCATGGAACGCCAGCTCGTAGACGCCGGGCCTGAACGCCGCCCCCTCGAGCAGCGGCGCATCGCAGCGGCCGTCGGCGTTGGTCGCGACGTCGGCCAACGCCCTCCGGTCCGCCCCATCAACACGGAAAAGCTCAAGGCGCATGCCGCGCCCGGGCAGCCCGGCGCTGGTGTCGAGGACGTGGGTGGTGAGGCGGCCCATACGGGGCTCCGTGCAAGCATTTCAGGAGCCGCGCTCCCGTCCGCCACACTCAAGCACAATTTTACCCCCTCCGTCGATGCCTGCCCGCCCTCGAAAAGCCCGCCGCGCCGCCCATTTTGTCGCGCCGGCGGCCGCGTGGCCCACCAAACCGAGAGATAGACGCTGCCACAATCGTCCGCTAAGGTTTTCCCGATTCTGGACCGGCCCGGCCTTCTCTTGCCTCAGACCGCGACAGAGCCCCCGTGGCGGAATCGGTAGACGCGGCAGACTCAAAATCTGTTGTCTTCGGATGTGCCCGTTCGAGTCGGGCCGGGGGCACCAATTCTAAACTGGCTGCATAGACTGAGGGACAGCTTGGGAGACGGCATGCGGTACGGATTCGGGCTGTTTCTTGCGTCGGTGCTGTCCACGCTCGCCGTTTGCCAGCCGGCGTCGGCCGGTCCGGCTCTGCTGTTCGATGCGGCCTCTGGCGCGGTCATCTATTCCGAGGATGTCGACCAGGTCTGGCATCCGGCATCGCTCACCAAACTCATGACGGCCTACGTCACCTTCAAGGCGCTGAAGGAGGGCAAGCTCAAGCCCGACCAGAAGCTGACGGTTGGCGAAAACGGTTTCAAGGCACCGCCCAGCAAGCTCGGCCTGAAGGTGGGCGATACCATCGTCGCGGACCTCGCCATCAAGGCCATGGTGGTGAAGTCGGCCAACGATATGGCCATTACCATCGCCGAGACGCTTGGCGGCAGCGAGGCCGGCTTTGCCGAGCTGATGAATGCCGAAGCCAAGCGCCTGGGCATGAAGAAAACCCACTACGCCAACGCCAGCGGGCTGCCGGACGACCAACAGCTGACCAGCGCGCGCGATCTGGCGCTGCTGACCAAGGCGCTCATCACCGATTTTCCCGATCAGGCTTATCTGTTCTCCATGGCCAGCGTGAAGGTCGGCGGCAAGGACGTTGAAACGCACAACACGCTGCTCAAGACCTATGACGGCGCGGACGGCATGAAGACCGGCTTCATCTGCGACAGCGGCTATAACATCGTCGCCTCGGCGACCCGGGACGGGCGCCGGCTGGTGGCGGTGGTGCTGGGCGAGCAATCCTCCGCCAGCCGCAATGTGCGGGCCGCCGCCATGCTGGATTTCGGATTCCAGAATTATCTCTGGAAGACGCTGTTCAATCCGTCCACCGTGGATACTGTCGAAGGCGCTCCGACCGATACGGCCAGCCCCGGAAAACTGCGCGATCAGGTGTCGAGCTGCGTCGCCCACGATGCGGCTGCGGCCAAGGCTGTCGCCCGGGCCAAGGCGCGGGCGGATAAGCGCGCAGCAGCAAAAGCTGGCAAGGACGCCAAGGCTGCCAAAGCGGACCCGGCAGTGAAAGACCCGAAGGCTGCGAAAGACGCAAAGGCCGTCAAGCCGGCGCTGAACACGCCTGTGGCCTTGAAGCCGACGGCGGCGGCGGCGCAGCCCGCGCAGGATGCGGCCGCGAACTAGGGCCGGTCGTCAGTTGAGCCAAAGTGAAACGCACACCATCGCCACGGCCGCAAGGCGCGGGCCGGCGCCCAGGGTGAAGGGGCGCCAGAATCCTTGAACACAGAAGGCCTTTCGATGGCCCTCACGTCAAGCGACGCCAGTCCGGCCGACTTCGCGAAATCGAACATTCCGTCTTTGGAGCAAAACGCGAATCGCTTCTCCTCGGTGAGCTCTGCGGCGGCCGGATCGAACTGGGCTGCCGCGGTCCAAAACTCGCGCATCAGTTCGATGCCGCCACCGGCGTAGTCCCAGACAGAACCGCGAGCCAATCGAGAAACACCGGCGCGATCTGCCGGCTCCACCGGCCCATGTAGAGATCGTAGCTATCGCCAGCGTACCATTACGTCGTGACGGGATGATTCGGCCATGGGATAATCCACTATCGGACTTTCCAGCCTGGGCAATTGACAGCCTGCGCCGAGAATCACCCAACCAACACAGCTTGTCCAAGCCGCACCGTCTCGTGCACGACCAAATCAAGATCGCTGGGCTGCGTTCGATGATTGTTGATGGCGACGCGCAGGCAGTGCTCGCCGTGGACAGTGGTATCGGAGAAGGCGGCCGTGCCCTCCTCCTGCATCCGCAGCATGATTTCGGTGTTGAGCGCCTTGCGTCCGGCGGCATCCAGGCCGGGCGCGCGATGCCGGTAACAGACGATGTTGATATTGGTCGGCGAAACCAACTCCAACGCCGGTTCGGCCTCGATGAGCGTCGTCAAATAGTGGCCCTGGGCAATGTTCTGGTCGATCAGACGGCCGAACTTGTCGATGCCATGCTCTTTGATCGCCATCCAGACTTTTAGCGCCCGGAACCCGCGTGATGTTTGCAGGCCGAAGTCGTGCAGCATTGGGCCGGACGCCACGCCGCGCGGCTGGGTTTCAAGGTACTCCGGCGTCACGGCGAAACTGTTGCGGTGCAAGGCGGCGTCGCGCACCAGAGCGCAGCCGGCTTCGAAGGGAGCGTGCAACCATTTGTGCGGATCGAGAGCGATGGAACCGGCGCGCTCGATGCCGGCGACCCGATGGCGATTTTCCGGCGCGATCGCGATCAGTGCGCCAATGCAGCCATCGACGTGGAACCACATATCCTCGGCGGCCGCCAACGCCGCCAAGGCTTGCAGATCATCAATCGCTCCCGTGTTCACAGTGCCGGCGTTGCCGATCACGCAGGCTGGAGTGAGCCCCGCCGCGCGGTCCTCCGCGATGGTTCGGCGCAGGGCATCGATATCGATCTGCAGAGCGGCGTTGGTTGTGATGCGCCGCAAAGCCTGGTTGCCGAGGCCAAGCGCCTCCATGGCCTTGCGGTGGCAACTGTGGAGCTGATCGGAGCCATAGAAGCGCAAGGGTTTTTCGATCGAGGCGACGCCTAGCTCGCGCACGTCAATGCCGGCCTTGGCGTTGCGCGCTACTGTCAGGCCGATGATGTTGGCCATCGAGCCGCCGCTCACCAGCGTGCCGCCGGCCGAGGCCGGAAAGCCCATCATCGCCTTGCACCAGTTGACAACCTGCTGCTCCATGAGAGCCGCCGCGTGGTTGCCGCCGCCGACGTTGGAGCCTTGGATAGCAGCCAGAAACTCGCCCAGCGCGCCGGTGAAATTGCTGGCGCCCATGTACCAGGACCAGAAGCGAGGATGGATGTTACCCATCGGGTAGCGCATGACGTTGTCGGCGACGTCGCGATAGACGCTGTCCAAGGGCTGCGGCGCGTGCGGGAGCGGCGCGTCGAAGAACGCCCTCACCTCCTGTGGCATCGCCGACCAAACTGGCCGTTCACGCACATCGCGGACATGGGCGATCGCGTCGTCGACGATCCGGTGCGAGAGCGCCCGGACGCCGTCCCAATTTTGAGGGTCGAGCGTTTCGGTGGGACGGATCGGCGGATTCGCCATTTTATGGGCTCTCAAGTATCCGCGCGGCGCATTCCGTGGGGTGGTGCTGAGCCTTTTTGCGAAGCCCACCACGACGACCTCCGCTGGCAACGGTGGGCTTCGCGAAGAGGCGCTCAGCCCACCCTACGAGTCCTGCGTTTCCCTGAAACTACGGCTCCAGTTCGGTATCCCAATAGAGATAGTCCAGCCAGGACGTGTGCAGATAGTTCGGCGGGAACAGGCGGCCGTTGCGGTGCAGTTCATGCACCGTCGGCCGGTGTGGCTCGTGGTATGGGTGCATCCTGGCCTCGCGCGGCATCATCCCGCCCTTCTTCAGGTTGCAGGGCGCGCAGGCGGTGACGACATTGTCCCAGCGCGTCATGCCGCCCTTGGAGCGCGGCACCACGTGATCGAACGTCAGATCGCCCGGATGGCCGCAATACTGGCAGCTGAAACGGTCGCGCAGGAAGACGTTGAACCTGGTGAAGGCCGGGTAGCGGGCCGGGC
>JAYUAJ010000255.1:0-4415 GCA_043741375.1 Hyphomicrobiaceae bacterium
CATCTTCCGAGTCAATGTAGGCTGGTAAAGCCTTTGGCTCGATGGCCACAAGGCTGGCCGAGCTGCCGCGGTGTTGAGGGCGCGGTCGCGGCGCTTGCCGCACAAATCCGCAGCTTGCCGCAGGGGAATCCGGTGAAGGATTTTACCCCACCGACAATGCGGGTCAACGACTCTCATTGATCCGGCTCCAGCAGCGCCGACGCCGCCCCTCTTGCCCCCCTTCCCCATCTCCGCTACCCTCCGCCATGGCTGATAAACCCGCCGACAACAAAAAAGTCGTCTCCGAGAACCGCAAGGCGCGGCACGATTATTCCATCGAGGAGGTCTTCGAGGCTGGCTTGGTGCTGGTCGGCTCGGAAGTGAAATCGCTGCGGCTGGGGCGCGCGACCATCGCCGAGAGTTACGCCACCGACGAGGGGGGCGAGCTCTATCTGATCAATGCCACCATCCCGATTTTCACCCAGGCTAACCGCTTCAATCACGAGCCCAAGCGCCCCCGCAAACTGCTGCTGAAGAAGCGAGAATCCGCCAAGCTGATGAACGCCATCCAGCGCGAGGGTATGACGCTGGTGCCCTTGCGCATCTATTTCAACGAACGCGGCCTGGCCAAAATGGCGCTGGCGCTAGCCAAGGGCCGCAAGGCACACGACAAGCGCGACGCCCTCAAGGAACGCGACTGGAACCGGCAAAAGGCGCGCGTGCTGCGCGGCCGGGGCAAGGGTGACGAATGATGAGCGGGGAGGCGCCCGTCTCGAATGCGGTCATTCCGTACCGGGACGATTTGCGCCGGGTTGAGCGGGCATCGTTTTTTGCCTGGCCTGCGCTGGAGAGCGCCAACGTCGATGGTTGGGTCTGGCGTTCGTCCGGCGGCGGCTACGGGCGCAGTAATTCTACGTTCACGTTGGACTATGACGGGACGGACCTGGCGGCATCGATCACCAAGGTCGAGCAGTACTATCAGTATCGTGGCCGGCGCGCGCGCTTCCGCATCTCCGAGGTCAGCGAACCGCCGGAACTGAAGGCCGCACTGCAGGCGCGCGGCTACCAGATCGAAACTGGCGCGCTGATCATGGCCAAGGCGACGCAGGTCCGCAGACCCGACCTCACCGGCGTTGAATGGTCGCCGCTGCCATCGCCCAACTGGCTGCGCGTCTATCTCGGCGTCATCGACGAGCCGCGCCGCCGCAGCGCCCCAGACATCCTCGCCCTGGTGCCCCAGCCGCTCGCCTACTTCAGCTGCCGCCAGCGCGGTATCACGCTCTCATGCGGGCTCGCGACCACCGAGGACGGCATTGCCACGCTCGAATGCATCGCCAGCCGAGAGGAAACGCGCCGGCGAGGTGGCGCGCGGGCCATTCTCGGCGGCATCGAGACCTGGGCGCACGAGCAAGGGGCGCATACGCTGCACTTGCAGGTGAGCGCGGACAATGTGGGGGCGATCGAGCTCTACCGCAAGTTCGGCTTCGAGCAGGTCGGCCGCTACGACTATTGGGTCAGCGATGCCGTGGGGACTCCCCCACTCGATGACGGAGCTGCGGCGCATCTTGCGGCTGGAACCCGGCTGGCTCCTGTGCCGCAATCGTCGGTGAACGGTGAGGTCATCGACCCAGCGTCCTTGCCCGGAACAACCGTGGTCGCCATCTATCCTTGGACTGGCCGTCCCGGCCTGCCGAACCCTCTGGAGTGGGACGAACTTTTGGGTGCGCATGGATCGACGCCCGAGCTGGAAGGATTTCGCAATCTGCATCAGGCGTTCCATGACGCCAACGTGCGCGTGCTCGCGTTCAGCAGTCAGGCCACGGATCATCAGCGCGAGTTGGTCCACCGCTTGGGCCTGCCGTTCGATGTGCTGAGCGATGCGTCTGGAGCGCTGCGCGAGGCTTGGAAACTCCCCACATTTACCGCCGGCAAGGAGATGTTCCTGCGCCGACTGACACTCATCGTGCGCGACGGCAAAATCAAAAAATGCTTTTACCCCATCCATCCGCCGGCGGATCATGCGGCCGAGGTGCTGGCCTGGATCGCGGCCGGTGGTGTTGACCGACAGCCCGCGTGAGCAGGATCAAACCCTAGACAACCGGAGCGCGCGCCGCCGCCAACGCTTCGGCTGTCAAGGTCGACAGGCGCGTCTTCTGCGTGCCGTCCGCATCGAAATTGACCGGCTTCAGCCAGGCCTCGAAAGCCGCCTTCAGGAATGGCCATTCCTTGTCGATGATGGAATACCAAGCCGTGTCGCGGTTGCGGCCCTTGTACAGGGTCGCCTGCCGGAACGTTCCCTCATAGCTGAAGCCAAGCCGCTCGGCGGCGGCGCGCGAGGGCGTATTCAACGCGTCGCACTTCCACTCGTATCGCCGGTAAGCGAGTTCATCAAACACGCGCTTCATCATCAGAAACATCGCCTCGGTCGACACCCGGCTGCGCTGGCCGCGCGGGCTGAGGCTGATACCGCCGACCTCGATGGTGCCGCCCTTGGGGTCGATACGCATCAGGCTTGCCAAGCCCACAGCGCTGCCCTTCAGGTCGACAATCGAATAGAACTGCGGGTCATCGCCCATGCAGGCGAGATACATCCAGCCGGCATAGGCCTCGCGCGTGACGAACGGGCCATAGGGCAGATAGGTCCACATCTGCCCGGTCTTGTCCTCGGACACAGCCTCGAACAGCTCTGCTCCTCGCGCCTTGGGATCGAGCGGTTCGACGGCGCAATAGTGCCCTCGAACCGCTGCCCTGGGCGGTTTGCGCCGTTCGGTCCAGGTCGGGACGGGAGCGCCAATCGGCTGACCCAGACTATTCTTGTGTTGCATCGTTTAGATGTTCCGAAGGTAGTAATCGAAGTCGAGAGGCTGAGGTTCGGCGTAAAACCTATCCGCTTCAGCTTCCTTGATGGCGGTAAATACATCGACGAATCTTGAGCCGAGGTACTCTCGCATGGGTGCGGACTTGCGCAAGGCCTCAATTGCCGCAATCCAATGCGTCGGCAATGGGTCTGCGGGTTGAGCGTAACCGTTGCCCTTGATCGGTGGCCCGGGGTCGCGCTTTCCCGTAATGCCGTAGAGCATTCCGCCCAGAACGGCGGCGGTTGCCAGATACGGATTGGCGTCGGCCCCCGATATCCGGTGTTCCAGATGGGACGCCGAGCCTGATGCCGCCGGAATGCGGATCGACACGGTGCGGTTGTTGATGCCCCAGTTCGGCTTCACGGGCGCGTACATCTGCTTACGAAAACGACGGTAGGAGTTGGCGTTCGGAGCGTAGATGGCGAGGCTGTCGGCCATGGTGTCCTTCAGGCCGGCGACTGCGTGCAGCAGCAGCGGATGCTTGGACGGATCAGGGCTGGCGAAGGCATTTTTGCCATTCTTGTCGTTCAGGCTGACGTGAATGTGCATCCCGCACCCCGCCTGGTCCCGATACGGTTTGGCCATGAAGCTGGCGATCAACCCGTGCTTTTCGGCGGTGCCCTTGACCAGACGCTTGAACATGATGGCGTCATCGCAAGCGCGCAGCGCGTCGGCGCGGTGCTTGAGGCCAATTTCCATCTGCCCGGGCGCGTATTCCGAAATCAGTGCCTCGGCAGGGATGCCCTGGACTTCGGCGCCGGCATACATGTCGCGGAAAAACGGGCCGAAATCCTCCAGATCCTGCAGCAAATAGCACTGAATCTGGTTGGTGTGCGCGCCGTTGGTGAGCGAGCGCGGCGGCTTTGGCCGGCCAGCCAGCGCGCTGTCGCGGTCCATCAGGTAGAATTCGAGCTCGATGGCAGCCACCGGGTTTAGACCGGTTTCGGCATTGAAGCGCTCGATGACGCGGGCCAGCGTCTGGCGCGGATCGGCGATGGCGGGGGTGCCGTCCAGCTCGTGAATGGTGGCGAGGTATTGCGCCTCGGTGTCGTTCGGCATCAGCCAGGGCACACGGCTCAGGGTGCCGGGGACTGCCCAACATAGCCTATCACCGTCGCCGTCCTCCCACACAAGGCCTGTCTCTTCCACGTCGCGGCCCGTAACGTCGATGCTCAGCATCGAACCCGGGAAATAGCGGCCGGAGCGGAAAGCAGGTTCAAGTTCTTCGCGGGTGAGGAGCTTGCCTCGGGCGACGCCGCAAAGGTCGGTAAAGACCATGGCGATGTGCGTGACGTCGCGGTTGCTTTCAAGAAACGAGCGCGCCTCGGCGGCGAGCTTTGCGCCATCTGGCAGGGCAGTCATGATGTTTCATTCCCTAGAGTTCGGGGCGCGGAGCCCCAGTCAAGGCCGCAAATGCTCCTTCAAGGATATGCAGCAGGTGGGTGATGTCGTCCCGCGACGTTGCGGGCGGCACCAGCAGCATAGTGTGGAACGGGGTAAGAAGAACACCCCTGTTGAGACAATAAAGATGCAACGCCTGTTCGACGGCGCCGTGGGCAATGCGGTTGGCCTACATAT
>JAYUAJ010000256.1:0-1775 GCA_043741375.1 Hyphomicrobiaceae bacterium
GCGTTCACCTGCCAGCTCTCGGTGCTTGCGTGTCTGGCGATCGCCCTTGGCCGGGCGCGCGGCACGATCGACGACAAGCTTCAGGCCGAGCTGATCAAGGCGCTGACCGAAATACCGCGCCACATCTCGACGCTGCTGCGTTCGGAGAAGGCCTATGAGGATGTCGCCCACAAGCTGTCTCACGCCCGCGACGTGATCTATCTGGGGCGTGGCGTCAGCTATCCCCTGGCGCTGGAAGGCGCGCTGAAGCTCAAGGAGATCTCCTACATCCACGCCGAAGGCTATGCCGCCGGTGAATTGAAGCACGGTCCGATCGCGCTGATCGACGAAGACGTGCCGGTCGTGGTCGTGGCGCCCGAGGACGAGCTGTTCGACAAGTCCATGTCGAACATGCAGGAAGTGGCGGCCCGTGGCGGCCAGATCATCCTCATTTCGGACGCCGCGCCCGAAAAGATCGGCTGCAAGGTGCTGGCCCACCTCAAAATGCCGAAGGTGCATCCCTTCACCGCGCCACTATTATACGCTGTACCTATCCAAATGCTCGCGTATCATACCGCAGTCATCATGGGGACGGACGTGGACCAGCCGCGCAACCTCGCGAAGTCGGTCACTGTCGAATAGGGGGCGCTGTTGTTTTTGACGGAGGCGCTGTCATGCGCAAATTAGCGCTGGCCCGTGCGGGCTTTCTGCTGGGGCCGGCGGTCCTCGCAGTGACCCTGTTCTGGCCCGGCGAAGCGTTAGCGCAGGATGCATTGCCGGCTCCGGCCGCCAAAGCCGCCAAGACCAATGCCAAGAAGCCCGCAACTCCGGTCGATGCCGCAGCAGCTGCAGCTGCTGCGACCGCCGCGAAAGATCCAGTCGTTGCGACCCGCAACTACAACTCCGGCGTCGCTGCTTATCAGGCTGGCAAGTTCGATGCGGCGGTTCAATCCATAAATACAGCCATCCAAAGCGGCGGGCTGCCGGGCAATCTGCTCGCGAAGGCACTGTATTACCGCGGCGCGTCGTTCCATGGGCAGGGCAAGTCCGGCCAGGCGATCTCCGATCTGACGAGTGCACTGTGGCTGAAGGGCGGCCTCGACGACGCCGAGCGGGCCGAAGCCTCGCGCTTGCGGTCGGCCGCCTATGCGTCCGCAGGTGTCAGCGATCAGGGCCAGACGACGGCGCAGAGTTCGGGGACCACGACAGGCAAGGCCCCGCCCGCGACGTCGTCGCCGATCACGACGGGGTCGGTTTCGCAAGTGGCCGGTCCGCAGCGCAATGCGGTTCCAGGCGAGTCGGCGGCGGCGTCGCCATCCGAGGGCGGACTTGGCAATCTGTTCGGCAATTTGTTTGGCGGGTCGTCGTCGAAGGCTCCAGCTGCCGCACCTGTCGCTGCCGCACCGGACAAGGCCGTTCCAGCTCCGATCCCAGCACTCATTCCACCGGCCGCCGCCACCTCCAAAACGGCTCCGGCTGGCACCGGCGCGACCGAAGTACTGCCGTGGGTGTCCAAGGAAACGCAGCCTGCGGCGGCGGCTGCACCGCTTGCAGCAAAGGCCCCTGTCGCCAAAAAGACCGCCGCCGCCGGTGCAACTCCGGGCGGCAAGATCGTGATCCAGGTCGCGGCCCTGAAAACGCGCGACGAGGCGAGTGAAGTGTTGGCCAAACTGAAGGCCGCGGGCGGTATGCTCGCCGAAGCGCCCGCCTCCGTCGATGAGGCGACGTTCGGCACCATGGGCACGTTCTATCGTGTGCGGCTCGGACCCTACGCCAATGCCGCCGCCGCCAAGGCC
>JAYUAJ010000257.1:0-10192 GCA_043741375.1 Hyphomicrobiaceae bacterium
TGGTGAATGTCAAATCCCAATTCCGCCACCTGCCACCAGAAGTAGCTCTCATTCCGGAACGGAACCCAGGCGTCGTAGATTTTCTTATAGGCCGGGTTCTTGGCGGAGGTTTCAGCATAGAGCTCGTCGGCGGCCTTGTGGGCGGCGTCCATCAGGTCGGCCGGGAAGGCTTTTAGGTTGACGCCTTGCTTCAGGAGGCTGCGCAGCGCCGCCGGATTGCGCTGGTCGTAGCGCGCGCACATGATGGTGTTGGCCTGATGCGCAGCCGCCACGACGATGGCCTTGTAGCTGGCCGGCAGGCTCTCCCATTTCGCCGAACCCACGAACAGGTGCAGCATCGGCCCGCCTTCCCACCAGCCGGGATAGTAGTAGTTCTTGGCCACCTTCTGGAAGCCGAGCTTTTCGTCATCATACGGACCGACCCATTCGGCCGCGTCGATGGTGCCCTTCTCCAACGCCGAATAGATTTCTCCGCCCGGGATCTGCTGCGCGACCACGCCGAGCTTGGCCATGACCTGGCCGGCATAGCCGCCGATGCGCATCTTCAGGCCCTTGAGGTCCGCGACCGACTTGATCTCGTTGCGGAACCATCCGCCCATCTGGCAGCCGGTGTTGCCCATGGGGATGCCGTGAATGTTGTACTTGCCGTAGAACTCGTTCATCAGGTCATTGCCGCCGCCTTCAAACATCCAGGCGTTCTGCATGCGCGCATTGAGGCCGAACGGAATGGCCGTGCCGAAGGCGAAGGTCGGGTCCTTGCCGACGAAATAGTAGGACGCCGTATGCGCCATTTCGACTGTGCCATCGGTGACCGCATCGGCGGCCTTGAAGGGCGGCACGATCTCGTTGGCGGGGAACACCTGGATCTGGAATTTGTTGTCGGTCGCCTCGGCTACGGCCTTGGAGAACACTTCGGCCGCGCCAAAGATGGTATCCAGCGCTTTAGGAAAGCTCGATGTCAGCCGCCATTTCAGCTCAGGCATGGATTGTGCGATGGCGGGCGCGGCGATGGTCGCGGTCGCAGCGGCGGCGATGCCGCCCGTGCCCGCGGCCTTCAGAAAGTTGCGGCGATCGATTCTTTTCAAGGCGGTCCTCCTCAAGGTTTCAGGCTCATTATCAATTCAGATTCAACTGCGGCACCTCAATATCGGGCACCTGGATGTTGATCTCGGCCGGCGCGGTCGCCGGGGCCACCTTCTTATCCGGCAGCACCAGTCCTGGGAAGGCGATGATCAGGCCCACCATGATCAGCTGGATGAGCACATAGGGCACGGCGCCCCAATAGATTTCTCCACTCGTGACAGGCTCGGTCCAGGCCCCGGTGACGGCGTCGCGGTAACGCTGCGTCGGGGCGACCGAGCGCAGATAGAACAGCGCGAAACCGAACGGCGGATGCATGAACGAGGTTTGCATGTTCACGCCAAGCAGCACGCCCAGCCAGACCAGATCGATGCCGAGGGTTTGGGCCGGCAGCACCAGTAGCGGCACGACGATGAAGGCAAGTTCGAAGAAATCGAGAAAAAAGGCGAGGAAAAAGATCAGCGCGTTGATGACGAGGAGGAAGCCGAGTTGGCCACCGGGTAGACCGGTCAGCAAATGCTCGACCCAGAGGTGGCCGTTGACGCCGTAGAACGTCAGCGAGAAAACGCGCGCGCCGATCAGGATGAACAGGACGAAGGCGGAAAGCCGCGCGGTAGATTCGGCAGCCTGGCGTGTGAGATCAAAGCTCAGTTTACGGTTCATCATGGCGAGGATCATGGCACCGACCGCCCCCATGGCACCGCCCTCGGTTGGCGTGGCAATGCCTCGGAAGATGGTGCCCAGCACCAGGAAGATCAGGATCAGCGGCGGCAGCAGATCGGTCACCACGCGCATCATGGCCTTGGCGATGGCCGGGCGCGGCGACTGCCAGAGCGTCCAGCCGGCGCTCGCTGTGGCCAGCGCGGCGCAGAGCTGGGCCAACGGGGCGGCCACGGCGGCATAGAGAACCGCCAGCAGCGCTCCCAGGCCCGAAGTGGTCCTGAAATCAATGGCTGCCGCCGATGTCGCTGCGATCCGCAGCGATTGAAGAAGGAACCAAACCGCCGCGGCCCCCAGCAACACACCGGCAGCCTGCGCAAGGGGACGCGGCCCGTTCCGGCACATGACAAAGTAGCCGAGATAGATCGCAACCAGCGCACCGAGCTTGAGCACCGTGCTCCAGAATTCCGAGCCACCCGCGAGCGCAAACACCGGTGACAAGAAGGGCACCACTGCGTCGTAGACCGCGAAACCGATCGCGGGCACGAACAGGATCACCATGGCCCAGACCATGAGCATGAGCGGCATGATCACGGCTCGGAGCACGCTTGGATAGTCGGCTCCCTCGCCGAAACTGCGCGCCTCGGCGGGAAGCGCGGGCGCGGTGGCCGGGCGCAGGATCGTCATGCCGAGGACGTATACGGCGTAGAACCCTGCCAGCAGTATTCCCGGCACCACGGCGCCGAGATACATATCGCCCACGGGTTTGCCAAGCTGCTCGGCCATGATGATCAGCACCAGGCTGGGCGGGATGATCTGCGCGAGGGTGCCCGAGGCCGCGATGGTGCCAGTCGCCAGCCGGCGATCGTAGCCATAGCGCAGCATGATCGGCAACGAGATCAGCCCCATGGCGATCACCGATGCCGCGACGACGCCCGTGGTCGCCGCCAGCAGGGCGCCAACGAAAATCACCGCGTAGGCGAGCCCGCCGCGCACCGAGCCGAACAGCCGCCCGACGGTGTCGAGCAGCTTTTCCGCCATGCCGCTGCGTTCCAGGATCAACCCCATGAAGGTGAAGAACGGCACCGCCAGCAGCGTCTCGTTGGCCATGACGCCGAATACGCGCTGCGGTAGCGCTTGCAGGAAGTTCGGCTCGAACAATCCCAGCTCGATGCCAATGACGCCGTAAAACAACCCCAGCGCAGCGAGCGAGAACGAGACCGGATATCCCAGCAGCAGAAACACCACCAGGCTGAGAAACATGATCGGCGCCATGTTCGCGATCAGGAATGCGATCATACCGCGACCTCTGGGCCGGCATCGTCCGCAGCCGGCTCGGCCCCATGCCCGCTCCCGGTGAACGGTTCGGGCAGCAGACCGCGCATGACGGCAATCTGCTTAACGATCTCGGCCACGCCCTGCGCCGCGAGCATGACAAAGCCGGCAAATATGAAGGTATAGGCGGGCCAAAGTGGCAGCCCGCCGGGATTGTTTGAATACTCCCAGTGCGCCTGCCCGCCGCCGATCAGCGCGGCCGTATCGCCGGCGAGTCGGGACAATACGAGGCCCAGCTGCGCAATAAATCCTGGCACCGTGACCCATTCGGCCCCGTTCACGACCGACCGCCCAAGCGCCGCCCAGCTGAGGCCGATCATCAGCAGCACGATCGGCATCAGGAACAACACATGCCCAAGGAGCTCAAGCCAATGGCGCACACCACGCGGCAAGCGCGCGACAACCAGATCGATACGGATGTGCTCGCGCCGCGACAGCGTCCAGGCCGAACACAGCATGAAGGTGGCGCCGAACAGATACCACTGCACCTCCAGCCAGCCGTTCGAGCTGATGTCGAACAGCTTTCGGACCAGCGCGTTGGCCGCGCTGACAAAGATCGAGGCGACGATGAGCCAGGACGCATGACGCCCGATCCAGGCGTTGATGCCATCTATGATGCGCGCAATAGCAAGCATGCGCTGCATGGTGCCCCTCCCCATCCCGGGATTTTTCCCGATGTCTCAGTCCACCTGTAGGCGCTGCCGGACCGGATGACCATGGGGCGCTAACGCGCTGCCTCATGCATCGACAAATCCTGGAGTGGCAGCGACTGCGATCTTGCGCAATGACCTTCGGGAAACGCGCCGTCCGCATGAAAAGAGTCGCGATTTTAGCCGCCTTGGTGCGGTTTGTACGATTGATGACCGTGCCCGCCAGAACCATGGTATCGCTAAGGATCGCAGAACCGCCAGACAGCCCAGGATCAAGCGCTCTCGCAGCCGTTGCGCGCTTGGCCCGAATTCGGCCAGCACCGGTCCGATTGGCGTACCGGTTACGGCCAAGGAGTACCTCATGTTAGATCATACGTTCAAAATCGGGCAGACGGTCCGCTTCCTGCCCGGCGGGTCCAGTTTTGCCGCTAAGGCTGGCGACTACAAGATCATCCGGCTGCTGCCGCCCGAAGGCGGGCAAAACCTCTACCGGATCAAGGGCATCGCCGAGACGTTCGAGCGCATGGCGCGCGAGAGCGATCTGTCGCGCAAATAGCGCAAGGCGGCCGCCTTTCGGGGGTTGGCATGGCAGCGTCCACCGCATTTCAGCACCGAGCGTTTCTATCCTATTCGCACCGGGACCAGCGGGCGGCCCGGCGACTGCACGGCGCGTTGGAAACCTTCGCCATCGACAAGGACTTGGCCGGACGTGAAACGGCGCTCGGGCCGGTGCCGAAATCACTCCGCCCAATCTTCCGCGATCGCGAGGATTTTTCCGGCGGACACGCGTTAACCGACGCCACGCTTGCTGCGCTTGATGCGTCAGCCGCGATGATCGTGCTGTGCTCGCCCGCAGCCGCGGTATCCCACTACGTCAACGAAGAGGTCCGCCTCTTCAAGCAGCGGCACCCGGACCGTCCAGTCATCCCGGTGATCGCTGCAGGCGAACCGCCCGACTGTTTTCCGTTGGCGGCGGCCTACGATGTTGACGCGGATGGGGCCGTGACGCACCGGCCGGTCACTGTCCTCGCGCCTGATCTGCGCGGCGAAGGCGACGGCTGGCCGCTGGCGCTGGCCAAGGTGGTCGCCGGCTTGACCGGGGTCGCCACCGACGAAGTCTATCACCGGGCCGAGCGCGCGCGGCGGCGGCGGCAGCGCGTCTGGATCGCCGGACTGTCCGTGGTCGTTGTCGCCCTCGCAGGGCTTGCGGGCTGGGCCGAAATCAACCGCCAGGAGGCCGTGCGCCAGCGTGCCGTCGCGGAGGAAAAGCGCCAGGAGGCCGAGCGCAACTTCGCCATCGCCAAGCAAGGCGCCAACGCGCTGGTGTTCGACATCGCACAGGCGCTGCGCGACCAGCAGGGCATGCGAACGCAAACCGTGCGCAAAATTCTGGGGACTGCCGAGCAGGTTTTCGACAAACTCGTAGCGACATCGCAAAACAACACCGACCTACGGCGCAGCCAGGCGGCAATGCTGACCGAGTTCGCCATAACTTATGCCGCGCAGGGCGACACGACCAAGCAGGAGGAGGAGGCGCGCAAGGCGCTGGCGATCAACCAAGAGCTGGCGAAGGCCGATCCCGGAAAAACGGAACGGCAGCGCGATTTGTCGATCGGGTTCGGCGGCCTGGGCGACGTGCAGGTGGCTCGGGGCGATTTGCCCAAGGCGCTGGCGAGCTATCGCGACGGCCTCGCCATTGCCCAGCGCCTTGCCAAGACTGCCCCGGACAACGCCGGTTGGCAGCGCGACATGTCCGTGTGGTTTGAAAAAGTCGGCGGCGTGCAGGTGGCCCAGGGCGACCTTGCCAGTGCACTCGCAAGCTACAGTGAAAGCCTCGCCTACGCCGAACGGCTCGCCAAGTCGGATCCCAGCAATTCCGCCAGGCAGCGCGATCTGTCGGTAGCGTTGAACGAAGTCGGCGACGTGAGGAAAGCTCAGGGTGACCTCGCCGGCGCGCTTGCGAGTTACCGCGATAGCCTCGCCATCGCCGGGCGTCTCGTGGCATCCGATCCAAGCAACACCAGCTGGCAACACGACCTGTCTATTTCGTTGAGCAAGGCTGGCGACTTGAACCAAGCGCAAGGCGACCTCGCTGGGGCGCTGACGAACTATCGCGGTAGCCTCGCTATCTTGGAAAGCCTCGTCAAATCGGACCCGGCCAATGCCAAATGGAAGCGGGAACTATCGGTGGTCCACCAGAGGGCCGGCGATAGTCACGCGGCGGGTCACGACTTGCCGGCGGCGCTTGCGAGCTATTGCGACAGCCTCACTCTTGCCGAGCGTCTCGCCAAGTCCGACCCCGCTAATGCCGGCTGGCAGCGCGATCTGTCCGTATCAATCAACAAGACCGGCGATGTGCAATTGGCTCAGGGCGACATTACCGGCGCGCTCGCGAGTTACCGCAACAGCCTCGCCATCGCCGACCGTCTCGCCAAGAGCGACCCAGGCAACGCCGACTGGCAGCGCGATTTGTCGGTGACGTTGAACGAGGTCGGTGATGCGCAGGTGGCGCAAAACGACCTGGCGGGCGCGCTGGCGACCTACCGCGGCAGCTTCGACATCGCCGAGCGCCTCGCCAAGTCCGACCCGGCCAATGCCGGATGGCAGGCGGATTTGGCTGCGCTGCATGGCAGCCTGGGACAGGTGTTGGTCAAAATGGATCGTCGGGAGGAGGCGCGTGACATGTTCGCGAAGGGGCGGGCGATCGTTGCGCCGCTCGCCCAGCGCTCGCCGGACCTCTCGCTTTGGCGGCAATACCAGGATGGCTTCGACCGGGAATTGGCCGCGCTCGAAAAGTGAGAGGAACACTTTCCACTGGAATGAGCTTGGCCGGCGCACTTGGGACGACCGCGTACGGATCAGCCTGCGCCAAGCCGTACACCTCACCGTCCTGGGGATACCAAAATTTCGTCTTAGTTTGGACGATTTACCTGACCCTAATATCGTTACGGCATGATTCGCCATAGGTTTTCGGGTGTCCGGACCCTGGCTCGCGAGATCCCCTTGAGGGGGCCCGGCCGGTGCGACGGACGACGGGGTGGTTGTTCAATGGTGTTTGGGGTATTTGGTGTTTCCCGGGCCGCGCGGCCCGACCGCTCGAGGTGTGCTGCGGCCAAGGCTGGCGCGGCGCTGCTGGTGCTTGCGTCCCTTGCCGCGCCGCTATCCGGCTGCTCGGTCGACCCGATTCCGCAACCCGTCCCTGCCATGCAGCTGATTGCGCCTTCGACTGTTCCCGTACCACAAGACATCGTCGTTCCCCTGCCCGTTCCAGCCGCTCCGCCGCCAGGGCCGGTGCCGCGCGCGCCAACCCGCCAGGGAGTGGTGAAGGTCGGCAAACCCTATGCGGTGGCCGGCAACTGGTACTATCCGGCCCCGGGGGCGGGCTACGACGAACAGGGCATCGCCTCGTGGTACGGCCCCGATTTCAACGGCAAATCGACCGCCAACGGTGAAATCTACAACATGCACCATCTCTCGGCGGCGCACCCGACGCTGCCGATGCCAAGCTACGTCGAGGTCACCAACACCGCCAACGGCCGCCGTATCGTGGTGCGCGTGAACGATCGCGGCCCCTACAAGGCGGGGCGCATCATCGATCTCAGCAAGCGCGCCGGCCAGCTGCTCGGCGTGACACGCTTCGGCACCGCCCCGGTGCGCGTGCGCTACCTGAAAATGGCCCCGCTGGTGGGCGAGGACACCATTGCCGAGCAGTTCCTGCTCAAGCAGCCCTGGTACCAGGGTGCGCGCGTTGCCGCCGGCCAACCCCCCGCGCTGCCCAGCCCGCTAAGGGTCCGCGCGACCTCGGCCGAACTCCCGGCCATGGACGCGCCCGGCGCCGCTGCCTGGCAGGCCATGTTGCAGCAGCAATAAGCGGGCGGCTGGAAGAAGGGATCAGCGGTGTGGTTAGCGACGCGGCGTTGGGCGAGGCGGCGGAGTAGCCCGCCGCACGCCTTGTTGGCAGCAGCTTGGCCCGCTAGGGTGGCGCCGCGATTCCTGAACCCCCGCGAGCCCGCCCGATGCCTGATGCCAAGCTCCGCCCGCTCGTTCTGCGCCTGATGTTGCTGCTTCTCCCGCTGATGCTGGGCGCGGCTCCGGCCAGCGCCGATGGCATCGAAGTTAACGCGCCCCACGCCATCTTAATGGATGCGGCCACCGGCGCCGTGCTGTTCGAAAAATCTGCCGACGACCAGGTGCCACCGGCCAGCATGGCCAAGCTGATGACGCTGGACGTGGTGTTCCGCGCGCTGAAAGAGGGCCGGCTGAAATTCGAGGACGAGTTTCCGGTCAGCGCCAACGCCTACAAAAAGGGCGGCGACCGCTCCGGCGCCACCACCATGTTCCAGCCGCAAGGGTCGAGCGTGCGCGTCGCCGACCTGGTCTCGGGCATCGCCGTGGCCTCGGCCAACGACGCCTGCATCGTGATCGCCGAGGGTATGGCCGGCTCGGAGGCCGCCTTTGCCGAGCAGATGTCGCAAACCGGCAAGGACATCGGCTTCACCAAGGCCCATTTCACCAATCCAACCGGCCTGCCCGATGCGGAAATGACCATGTCGGTGCGCGAGCTGGCGCTGCTGGCCCAGCACCTCATTCGCGAGTATCCGGACTATTACAGCTATTTCTCGCAGCGCAATTTCTCGGTCAACAACAAGCTGCTCTTGAACAAGAACCCGCTGCTGTCGGCCAACATCGGCGCCGATGGCTTGAAGACCGGAGCCTCGGCTGACGGCGGCCAGGGCATCGTCGCCTCGGCGGTGCAGGACGGGCGCCGGCTCATCGTCGTGCTCAACGGCGAGAAGACCGACAACGAGCGCACCGCCGATGCGCGCAAACTGTTCGACTACGGCGTCAAGACTTTTAAGGAGGCGACGGTGTTCGACGCCGGCGAGATCATTTCAACTGCACGCGTGTGGGGCGGCACGCAATGGTATGTGCCGGTGGTGAGCGACGCCGAGGTGCACATCGTGGTGCCGCGCGGCAAGAACGAGAGCAACCGTCTGAAGGCGACACTGGTCTATCAGGGACCGTTGAAGGCGCCGGTGCACAAGGGCGATACGGTTGGCTATCTGCGCGTGGAGACTGCGGAGGGACTGGTCAGCAAGGTGCCGCTGAAGGCGGGCGCGGACGTGGGCCGCTCGGGCGTGCTGGCGCGCGGGCTGGACAGCATTCTGGTGCTCGGGCTGGGGTGGGCGTTGAAGTAGCGCCGGCGCATGCTGGGGGAATTACTTTGGCGCGCGAAACCAATTTATTGTTTCCCTGTGCTCCACGCTTCCCGGAATTTGACGCGCCTGTCAGCCACAAATATCCGGGATCTTTATCGGCATCGGCAATCCCCTGACTATCGGACGCGATATCACCCTACAGCCCCCAGGAGCGAAGGGTCTGGCCCCTAACTTGGCGCCAGAGCTCGCACAAGACGGAAGCCAAAAGTGCCGTCACGCAGGCTTTGCCGGTTGCCGAACCGGCTGGCCGGATTGAGCCCATCTGGCGGATCTGCCCAGGAACCTCCACGCAGAACGCCGGAGCCGCAGTCCGTCGCCGTGACCGCCGAACCATCTTGCGGCGCTCCAACGTAAGTGTCGGCATAGCAGTCTTCGACCCACTCCAGGACATTGCCGAGCATATCGTGCAAGCCCCAAGCGGTCGCCGTGAAATGACCGACTTCGGCGGTGTAGACAAACCCGTCGTCGCAGTTGGCGAACGGTGCGCTGCCTAACAGCCCTTTTGACGCCTTATCGGCGCCGTTACCAACCAGGCATTGGCCGTTCGCGCCCGATCGCGCTGGAGCATCATAGGCGCCAGGCTCCGTCCGGCCGCGCGCGGCAAACTCCCATTCGGCCTCGGTCGGCAACCGGTAGGGTTTTCCGGTTTTTTGGCTGAGCCAGGCGGCATAGGCCTTGGCGTCCGTCAAGGACACGCAGGTCACGGGATGGTTGTCGGTTTGGGTGAAGCCCGGGTTGCGGAAAGACTGGCCGGGCTGCGCGACCCAATTATTCTTGCCGTCCCAGACTTCGCAACTGCCGCCCGCAGTGCTGCCCGTTTCGGCGACGAAGGCCGCAAATTGCCCCCGCGTCACCTCGTATTTGGTCATGACAAAAGTGCGCGACAGCGTGACGTTGTGTTGTGGCTTTTCGTCCTTGTCGCGGCCCTTGGCGCTCTTTGGCGACCCCATGCTGAACGTGCCCTGGGGCAGGACGACCAGTTTCGGGCAATAGGGGCATGGCGAACCGTCCGTAAGCGCATCGGTCACGCTGTCGCCAGAGCCCGCTGTGATCGCCAGGGCCGGATCGGGCTTGGGCGCGGCCTTTGCCAGCTGTTGGGCCTTGGCAAGCTCTTGGGCCTTTAGGCGTTGGGCTTCGGCTCGCTGAGCCTCTTCGGCGGCTTGCTTGGCGGCCTGAGACGCCAGCAAGGCGATACGCTGCTGTTCGGCCTTGGCGGCGAGGACTGTGGCGTGGGCGATGTCCGCAGCG
>JAYUAJ010000258.1:0-4394 GCA_043741375.1 Hyphomicrobiaceae bacterium
TCAGTCGTTGGCCGAAACCGTCGCTGGCTTCGCTCACCACGCGAATGAATTTTCCCTTTTTGCCGACCGTCATGACCTTCAGGCCGCGTCCGTAGCAGACCTCGATCACCCGTTCGGCCTCGCCGCTATCGGCATTGATCACGGCCGGCGCGCCTTCGGGCAGCAGCTCGTTGAACAGCCTGAGCTTGGCCAGAAAATACTCCTCGGCGTCCTTGTGGTAGTCGAGATGATCGTGGCCGAGGTTGAGGAACGCGCCCGCCGTCAGCCGCACGCCATCGAGCCGCCGCTGGTCAAGGCCGTGGCTGGAGGCTTCCATCGCCAGATGCTCGACGCCGTGTTGCGCCAGCTCCGCCAGCATGGCGTGCAGCGTCACCGGGTCGGGCGTGGTGAGGCTGTCGGTGGTCGAGCCGTCGGGGCGGATGAGGCCAAGCGTGCCGAGATTGGCGGCCTTCAGACCCAGCCCGGCCCAGATCTGGCGCACGAAATAGGCCGTGGACGTCTTGCCGCTTGTTCCGGTGATGGCGACGATGGTCTGCGGCTGGTGGCGATAAAATCGGGCCGCCATCTGGGCCAGGGCGAGGCGCGGATCGCGCGAGCGCACCACGGCGACCTTGGGGCTGCCTGAGGGGCTGACCGGCAACAGCACGTCATTGCCCACCAGCACGGCCACAGCGCCCGCCTCAATGGCCTGGGCCACAAAGCGCGCGCCGTCGAGTTTTGAGCCTGCCATGGCGGCGAACAGATAGCCCGGCTTCACGGCCCGGCTATCGGCGGTAACGCCCACGACATCGACCGCCGCGGCGTTGGCTTCAGCGGTGGCGTCTGGCCCGAGGAATTCGGTTAGTTTCATAGCTGCTTGGTTCGGATCACAGGCTCGGACAACGCTCAACACACCACGGCAGCCGCCGACAGAGATCCCGGACCAGCACTGCACCATAGAGCATGCTGCCGCGCATCCGGGATGACAATTGCCGCTTTAGAACGGAATCTCGTCGTCCAGATCCTTCTCGAAGCCGCCGCCCGATGGGCCGCCTGCACCGCGCGCACCACCCTTGGCGCCGCCGCTGGCCGGTGCGCTGTAGCCGCCTGGCCCAGACCGCTCCGGCGGACCCGACGCATAGTCCATCGGGCCATCTTCCTGCATGGACCCGGCGCTCATGCCGCCGCCCTGGCGGCCGTCCAGCATGGTCATGGTGCCGTTGAAGCCCTGTAGCACCACCTCGGTCGAGTATTTCTCGACGCCCGCCTGATCGGTCCATTTGCGGGTCTGCAGCGCGCCTTCGATGTAAACCTTGGCGCCCTTCTTCAGGTATTGCTCGGCAATCTTGCACAGTGGCTCACTGAAGATCACCACGCGGTGCCACTCGGTTCTTTCCTTGCGCTCGCCGCTCGTCTTGTCGCGCCAGCTGTCTGTGGTGGCGAGGTTGAGGTTGCAGATCGGCCGGCCATCCTGGGTGCGGCGGATCTCGGGATCCTTGCCGAGATTGCCGATCAGGATCACTTTGTTGACGGAGCCTGCCATGACGCTTTGCCTTTCCTCATCGAGCCTCGCCTAGGCTCTGTCTAAATGCCGTGCTGCCGTCCTTCGCGGACGGGGTCGGTGTGATGCGACCTGGCGCGCGAGGCCGAATCGAATTGTAGCAGCCACCGCGATGCAATTGCGGACCGCGAACCCGTTCTCCACAAGTCCGATCTTTTCCGGTTGGCGCGCGGCGCTCCGGGATCGTTCCCGTATTGTTCACACTAACACCGCTGTGCCCTGGGAGCAACGGTTTGTTTATGCCACGGCGCTCGACCGCCGCCTTTCAGGCACAGCGCTGTTGCCGCAGCCGCTCAACGCCGATGGCTTCCGTCCAGCCAAAGGCAAAATCACTCGGTCCATGGGTTTCGTAGTGCTGCAACCGTTCGGCGGCTTCAGCCAGGGTCGGGCGATGCCCCTCTGGCACATTCCACAGGACGAAATGTGGCCGCTCCATCAGCTCGAACCATTCCTGCTTTCGCTGATAGAATTTGGCGTGCACAGTGCCGAACACGTAGGTTTCGAGTTGAGCGGCGGTTTCCCAAACGCTCATGTTGACGGCCATCGTCGGGTTGTCGCCAAAGTGCAGGTCCGTGGCGTTGTTGCCCGCCCCGGTCAGCCGCCAGACAAACCCCGGCATGCGCTCAGCCAGCGCGTTGATGCGGTCGAGATTGTCGATGAATTCTTTCACCAGGGGATGATCGACCGGCGCCCGGAGACGGCCAATGTTCAGTTCGGCGATATGCATCAGCAGGCCTCGAAGACGGGCGCCAGATCGAGCACAAGGCCAGGTGGATCCAAGCGAAGTGAAGCCTCCGTGACAATCGACGTAATCCACTTGCCAGCATCACCTCGCGAATGGTGCACGATCAGCTTCTTATCCGGCCTCACAATCAGATAGTGTTGGATCGTTGGCACTTTGAAATATTCGTTGAGTTTGCTACCCGTATCGTCGCGCAATGACGTCGGCGAGACGACCTCCGCAACAATATACGGATCAAAGAGTGTGGTAGCGGATTTGTCGGCCACGGGCGTCGCTGTAACAGAGGCATCAGGCACACGCCCATGCTCGTCGTCGATGCGTACGGTCATGCCGTCGGTAAACACCGTACCGGCGAAACGAGCACGCTTGGCTGCATCGCGTAGAGCGATCATTAACGCTGCTTTGACGAGATTGTGCAACCCACCTTCAGAGGGCATTTCCACAATCTCCCCATCGACGAGTTCGTAATTGCCGTCAGCCTGCCTTGCCGACCAGTCAAGGAACTCCTCGAAGGACATCTTTGCGTGTGTTTGGGCGAGTGACATGGCCGGAGCATAGCATAGAAGCCGGAAATGTCACTTTGCCCTGGGTGATTGCTCAGCCGTCCGTCCCAGTCTACTCCGCCGCCTGCCGCCGCACCTGGGCGGCGTCGATACGCGCCTCGATCACGGGGCGGAAATGGTTGATCAGGCCCTGGATCGGCCAGGCAGCGGCATCGCCGAGCGCGCAGATGGTGTGGCCCTCGATCTGCTTCGACACCTTGAACAACAGATCGATCTCGGATTTCTGCGCGTTGCCTTCAACCAGCCGGTTCATCACCCGCATCATCCAGCCCGCGCCCTCGCGGCAGGGGGTGCACTGGCCGCAGCTCTCGTGCTTGTAGAAGGCCGCCAGGCGCGCGATGGCCGCGATGATATCGGTTGAGCGGTCCATGACGATGACCGCGGCCGTGCCGAGGCCCGAGCCGAGTTTCTGCAGCGAATCGAAATCCATAGTCAGGTCCGTGCCGCATTTGCTCGCCGGCAGGCAGCGCACGGACGATCCGCCGGGGATGACGGCGAGGAAATTGTCCCAGCCGCCGCGCACGCCGCCGGCATGGCGGTCGATCAGTTCGCGGAAGCCGATGCCCATCTCCTCTTCGACCGTGCACGGCTTGTTGACGTGGCCGGAGATGCAAAACAGCTTTGTGCCGACATTGTTTGGCTTGCCGAGGCTGGAAAACCAGCCTGCGCCGCGACGTAAAATGGTCGGCGCGACCGCGATCGACTCCACATTGTTAACCGTGGTCGGCGCGCCGTAGACGCCCATATTGGCCGGGAACGGCGGCTTCATGCGCGGCTGGCCCTTCTTGCCTTCCAGGCTTTCGAGCAGTGCCGTCTCCTCGCCGCAGATATAGGCACCCGCGCCATGGTGCACGACGATTTCGAAGTCCCAGCCGTGAATGTTGTTCTTGCCGATCAGCTTGGCCTCGTAGGCCTGGTCAACAGCTGCCTGCAACCGCTCGCGCTCGCGAATAAATTCGCCGCGCACGTAGATAAAACAGGTGTGTGCGCGCATGGCGAAGGAGGCGATCAGGCAGCCCTCGACCAGCGTGTGCGGATCGTGGCGCAGGATCTCGCGGTCCTTGCAGGTGCCGGGTTCCGATTCGTCGGCGTTCACGACCAGATAGCTCGGGCGCGGATCGTTCTTGGGCATGAACGACCATTTCATGCCGGTCGGGAAGCCCGCACCGCCCCGCCCGCGCAGGCCCGACGCCTTCATCTCGTCAACGATCCAGTCCGGGCCCTTGTCGATGAAGACTTTCGTGCCGTCCCAGGCGCCGCGTTGCATCGCCCCTTTGAGGCCCCAGTCGTGCAGGCCGTAGAGATTGGTGAAAATGCGGTCTTTGTCGGCGAGCATTTTTTCGTGGCTTTCGGGGCGAAGCGGTGGCCGGAAGTTTCTCGCGCCAAGAAAGCCGGAGAGGGCGGAATGTCAAGGCGGCGGGGGGACGCTTGGGGTGGTTCGAACTGCGAACTATCCCCTCACTGCGCCCGCCGCCCCCAAACCTGAATTCTGCGCGCCACGCTGGCGAAGACGCCCTTGTCGCGCGCGCTCTCATGCATGGTGGCGATC
>JAYUAJ010000259.1:0-22051 GCA_043741375.1 Hyphomicrobiaceae bacterium
GGTCTGCCTGTGCGCCTGGTGCTTCGAGGACGACGGATCGTTCAATATCACCAAGGGCCAGGGGCTGCTCACCGCCTACATGGCGGCGCGACCGCTGACGCGGGACGAATTAACGGCAGTGCCTCTGTTGGCTCGGGGAGCCGCCCTACGCTTCCTGCTGACGCGAACCTACGACTGGCTGCACACGCCGCAGTCGGCTCTTGTGAAGCGGCTTGATCCGACCGAGTACATTCGCAAGCTGCGCTTCCTGCAGAAGGTCAGTCGCGTGAGCGAACTCGGCCTGGAGGGCGCCGCATGAGCAGCGATACCGCCGCGCGGCCCAAAATCACCGTCTTCACCGACGGCGCCTGCTCCGGCAATCCGGGAGCGGGCGGATGGGGCGCCATCCTGATCTCCGGCGAGCATCGCAAGGAGCTGAACGGCGGTGAGGCCGACACCACCAACAACCGCATGGAGCTGATGGCGGCCATCGCGGCATTGGAAGCGATCAAGAAACCGGCCGATGTCGAGCTGCACACCGATTCCGTCTACCTGCGCGACGGGATCACGAAGTGGATCTTCGGTTGGAAGCGCAATGGCTGGCGCACGGCCGACAAGTCCCCGGTCAAGAACGTCGAGCTTTGGCAGCGACTGGAAACCGCCGCCGCCCGCCACAAGATGGATTGGCGCTGGCTGAAGGGCCATGCCGGCCACGAGGAGAACGAGCGCGCCGATGTGTTGGCCCGCGAGGCGCTCGCTCCGTTCAAGAAAAAGCGCTGATCAGAGCGCTTCCGGAAAAATGTGAAGCGGTTTTCCGAAGAAGAAGCGCGACCAAACAAACTTAGAGCATTGAAGCGATCCGAAAGAAAAGCTGAAAGACTCTAGGCGGACATGGCCTTGAGCATGGCTTCGGCGCCGCTGGCGGCAACGCCCGGGGCATCTTCGACATGAAGTTTGGTGACCGTTCCATCTTCGACTAGCGCGGCGTAACGCTTGGAGCGGATACCCAGTGCACCCATGTTGGCGTCGAGCCCCATCGCCTTGGTGAACGCCCCCGTGCCGTCGGCCAGCAGTAGCAGCTTGCCCTCGGCTCCGGTCGCCCTTCCCCAGGCACCCATCACGTGGTGGTCGTTGACCGATACGCACGCGACGGTGTCGACGCCGTGGGCGGCAAAGTCGCTAACGTGGTTAAGAAAGCCCGGCAGATGCTGGAGATGGCAGGTTGGCGTGAAGGCGCCGGGAACCGCGAATAGCACCGCCTTTTTACCTCCGAACACCTCGGCGGTCGTCAACGGCGTGGCCTTGCCGTCGCGCATCACCATAAAGGTTGCTTCGGGCAGCTTGTCTCCAACGGCAATGGTCATTCGGGCGGATCCTTCAAATTGGGGAAGCGTCGGTAATAGCCCTTGAACCCTCGGACTGCCAAGCCCTAAGGCAGCGCGCGCACCGTCTCGGACGCGCCCGCCTTGCTCACCAGTGTCAGGCGCAGCTTCTTGCCGGATGGCGCTTTGAAATCATCCGTCTTGGACAAGTCGATGCTGAAATGGACGCGGCCATCGCTGCTGTCCGCCAGTTTTTCAGCCATCGGCACATAGCTGCCTTCGGGCGACTCGGCGAACAAATCGGCTCCATCCGCCCCTGCGGGGAACTGCGCGTCGATCAGGATCGCCGCGTGTTCGACTTTGACCGATTGCACCTGCGGGAGCTTGGTATTTTTGGCAGTATCTGCTGGCACGCTCCGCAATGCCTGCGCCAACAGGTCTCCAATCTCGGGGCTAGCGGACGCACCCGGATCGAATGTCACTGTCAGATGGCGGTCCTCGGGAATGCAGATGTTCTTGCAGACGCCGAACAGGATTTTCAAGTCCAGTTGCATCGGCTTCGAGGCATCAATGGGCACGATGACGGCCGGTAGTATCACGCCATGCTTGTAGCCGATGTTCTCGCCATTCGCGTCTTTGAGGCGTATCGGGGCCGGGAACTTCAATTCGGTTTTGGCGACATTGGTCGAGGCCTTCCAGTCCAACTCAGGCGGCACGCCGCCCGCGTCTCCGGGGTTGCGCCAATACGTTTTCCAACCCTCATCAAGCTCAATCTGGACGCCAGCCACCACTGGGGCGCCGGGTTCCGCCTTGCCCACAATCAGACGGATCCGTGAGCTATTGCCCTGCATCCACTCGCTGGCCGCTGTCTGAGCGTTTGCAGCAAATGCTGGCAGCGCGAGACCGAAGACCGCGGCAGCGAACCCAATGGCTCGTCGATGCATTTCAATAGTATCCTTCTAGAACACTTGGCATCATTCACTTGGACGCCGGCTGCCACACCATCAAATCAAGCCTGAGTGAAGGGAACCTGAATGGCCGGCCGATGCCTCAACCCCACACGTTTGCCGCAGTTCACCCTCACGCTCGTCTCTATCTTCACAGCGAGCCCAACAAGCGGTTAATGTCTCCCCATGGCTGGACCACGCACCTCCCACAATCCGACCGCCCCGTACCTTGACGGCCAGCTTCTCATCGCCATGCCGTCGATGACGGACAGGCGCTTTGCCCGCTCGGTGATTTACCTCTGTGCCCATTCCAAAGAGGGCGCCATGGGTTTGATCATCAATCAGCCGGCGGCCCATATCAGTTTCGCCGAACTGCTGGAGCAGTTGCAGATCCTGCCCAAAGGCAAGCCTGGAATCGTGGCGCCCGAGATTTCCGAAACCAACGTGCATATCGGCGGCCCGGTCGAGACCGGCCGCGGTTTTGTGCTGCACTCATCGGACTACGTCACGCCCGACAGTACGCTGCGCATCGGCGACAAGTTCTGCCTGACGGCGACCATTGACATCCTGAGGGCGATGGCGACGCGCAAGGGGCCCAAGCGGTCGATCCTGGCGCTGGGCTATGCCGGCTGGTCGGCGGGCCAACTGGAGGCAGAGATCCAAGCCAACGGTTGGCTGAACTGCCCGGCCGATTTCGATCTGGTCTTCGATACCGATGTCGATGAGATGTACGACGGTGCGATGGGGCGCATTGGGGTCAACCCCACCCACCTGGTCAGCGACGCCGGCCACGCCTGAACGCTGCTGAATATGTGTGACGAGGTTACTTACCACTCCCGTACTTACGACGTGAGCACGGGGAGAGGGTCCGGTCTCAGTCGACCGCGGCGTGGACGCCGATGCCGAGGTCGCGCATTTTTTTGCGCAGCGTGTTGCGGTTTACGCCCAAAAGATCGGCCGCCTTTAGCTGGTTACCCCGTGTGGCCACCAGTGCAGCGCGCAGCATCGGCGCTTCAACTTCGCGGAGCATGCGCTCGTGCAGGCCGGGCGCCGGCAACGTGCCATCCTGGCGCGTGAACTCGCCGCGCAGCCAGCCCTCAACCAGGACCGACAGCGGCTGGCCGGCGGCTTCGCCCATCAGCAGCGGGGTTGGCGATGCCTCGGTGAGCTGCGCCACCACCAGATCGGCCGAGATGGTTTCCTGCGCGTGGATGGCGACGAGCCGCAGCACGACGTTTTCCAGCTCGCGCACATTTCCCGGCCAATCGTGCGCCATCAGACGTTCCAATGCACCGGCCTCGATCGAGCGCTCCGGCAAGCCTGCTTTGGTCGCGCCCTTGAGGAAATGTCGCACCAGATCGGGAATGTCTTCGCGACGCTCGCGCAATGGTGGCAGACGCAACGGCACGACGTTGATGCGATAGTAGAGGTCTTCGCGGAACAGTCCGTGGGCAATGTGTTGACGCAGATCGCGATGCGTGGCCGCCACAATGCGCACATTCGAGCGCATCGGCGTCCGCCCGCCGACGCTGGTGTATTCGCCCTCCTGCAGCACGCGGAGCAGCCGCGTCTGCGCCTCCATCGGCATATCGCCGATTTCATCCAGCAGCAGCGTGCCGCCCTCAGCCTGCTCGAAACGGCCGATGCCGCGATTGCTGGCGCCGGTGAACGCCCCCTTCTCATGGCCAAACAGTTCAGCCTCGATCAGGTCGCGGGGAATGGCCGCCATGTTCAAGGCAACAAACGGCCCGTTGCGACGCTTGGAGTGACTGTGCAGCGCGCGCGCCACCAATTCCTTGCCGGTGCCAGACTCGCCCGAAATCATCACCGTGAGATCAGTCTGGGTCAGGCGCGCCAATGTGCGATAGATCTCCTGCATGGCGGGCGACCGGCCAATCAGCGGCCCCTGGTCGCCGGCCGGGTCGTCATTGGCCGGGCGCGCCGCCGTCTTGGGAGCCTGCAGCGCGCGTTCGATCACGGCCAGCAGATTGTTAAGATCGAACGGTTTGGCGAGGTAGTCGAAAGCGCCAAGTTCAGCTGCGGTGACCGCAGTCGCCAGCGTCGAATGCGCGCTCATGACGATGATCGGCAACTCCGGCCGCAACTTGCGGATGCGCGGGATGAGATCGAAGGCTGTGCCGTCCGGCATATAGACGTCCGTCACCACGGCTTCGCCCTCGCCGGCCGCTATCCATTGCCAGAGCGTCGACGCGGTGCCGGTGACGCGTGCCGTATGCCCCGCACGGGCCAGTGCCCGCGTCAGCACGGTGCGCATCGAGGCATCGTCGTCGGCAACCAGGATTGAGCCGGCCTTCATGAGCTGACCTCAGAGTTAGGAGCCATCGGAAGCAGGACACGGAACACCGTGCGGCCGCGCATGCGTTCGGTTTCGATCAACCCGCCGTGCTCGCCGACGATTTGCGCTGATAGCGCCAGGCCAAGGCCGGTTCCGCTCGGCTTGGTCGAGACAAACGGCTCGAACAGATGCGGCACGATTTCGTCCGGGATGCCCGGCCCGTTATCCTCCACGGCGATCAGTAGGGGCAAAGCGATACGCTGGCCGGTCCCGCGATCGGTGACGGAAACCCCGGTATGGAAGGCGGTCCGAAGCCAAATTTGAGGTGTATCGGAATGTTTGGTAGCCGCCTCGACGGCATTCTTGACCAGATTGAGCACCGCTTGCACTAGGCGGTCTCGATTGCCGATGACGGGCGGCAACGAAGGATCGTAATCAGCTGCGATGCGCAACTTTGGCGGGGCAGCCGCCATCGCCAGACTGCGCACATGGTCGAGGACGCGGTGGATGTTCACTGGCTCGGTGCCGCTGCTTGGCGCACCGCCGAAGGTCAGCATGCGATCGAGCAGGCTGGCGATGCGGTCGATTTCTGAACAGATCAAATGCGTGAGGCCTTTTCCGTCGGCATCGAGCCCAGATTCCAAGAGCTGCGCGGCGCCCCGCATGCCTGCCAAGGGGTTGCGGATCTCGTGAGCGATCACCGTTGCCAGGCCAGAGACCGAGCGGCCCGGGTTGCGGCGCCCGAACTGGCGCTCCAGTTGGCGCGCAGTGGAGCGTTCGTGGAAGGTGAGTAGGATCGCGCCCTCATCATCGGCGAGCGGTCCGGCGAACACTTCGACGTCCTTATGTTCGCCGATCCGCGGCGAGGCAATCTCGAGCCCGTTCAGGCTGGAAGAGCGTCCGCTGCGACGGGCCTGGCCGATCAGGGCAAGCACCGGATGATCGACCGGCACAAAGGCCGAGAGCGTCTTGCCGAGAAGGCGCGAGTGGCTGGTCTGGAAGAATTCTTCAGCCGCCGGGCTGGCATAGGTGATGATGTCCTGACCATCCAGCACCACCAGGGGAAAGGGCAGCTGCTCAATCAGGCCAATCGGCGCGCTGCGGTTGAACGGTGGCTGGCTGCCCGGACCGGCGACGACACGCGAGCGGCTCACGCGGCAAGCTCCTGCGTGTGTGCAAAAAGGTCCGCAAGCCCGGCCTCAACTGCGCTGATGCTGTCGCTCTCGCACAGACGCTTGCGCCAGATTTTTGCCGCCGGGCCCTCGCCCAACAGGCGCAGGACATAGGAGCCGAAGTGCTTGCGCATATTTCGCAGGCCCAGTTCGCGGCCATAGACGTCAAGCATTGACGCAAAGTGCCGGCGGATGATTTCGGCACGTTCGTCCAGGCCTGGATCGCCGGGATCGACGCCGGTGGCGAGATAACGTGCCGCCCGTCCAGGGAGCCACGGCTGGCCATAGCTGCCGCGACCTATCATGGCGCCGTCGGCTCCCGAGGCCGCGAGGCTAGCGGTGACGTCGGAAAGGCTCTCAATATCGCCGTTGACGATAACCGGTATGCTGACAGCCTCTTTGACCTTGCGCACGAACTGCCAGTTGGCCTTATCCTTGAAAAACTGGCAGCGCGTGCGGCCATGAACGGTGATCATGTGGATGCCGGCATTTTCTGCGCGTTTGGCGATATCCGGGGCGTTCAGGCTGGCGTGATCCCAGCCCATGCGCATTTTCAGCGTCACAGGTGTTTTCACCGCGCTTACCGTGGCTTCGATCAACTTAAGGGCGTGGTCCGGCTCGCGCATCAGCGCCGATCCCGATAGACCGCCGGTGACCTCGCGCGCCGGACAACCCATGTTTATGTCGATGATATCGGCGCCCATGGCCTCGGCCGAACGGGCGCCTTCCGCCATCCAGTGCGGCTCGCGGCCGATAAGTTGTATGGCGAAGGGGCCGCGTGCCGGGCGCTTGGCTTTGCGCAGCAAGTCCTTGCGTTGGCGTACGAACGGTTCGCTGGCGACCATTTCGCACACAACCAGGCTGGCCCCGGCTTCCTGCGCCAGATCCCGCATTGGCTTGTCCGAAACGCCTGACATTGGGGCCAGAACGACGGGGGAATTAAACTCGAAATGACCGAGGCGGAAGGCGCTCATGGCGGGGAAAAATCCAGTGTTTGCTTATTTTGTGAGCAAAAGCTAACCGATGCTCAAGAATTATGCAACAGCCGCGCCAATAGGGCCACTGGCGGCCGCGATCAATCCGTGGCAATCCTTTGCCCGGTCCCAGTCGTTCCTTTCGGAGCCAACCCGAACATGCGAGCCGCCGCTGTTATTGTCGCCGCCGGGCGAGGCTCGCGCGCAGGGTCCCACGAGACGCCAAAGCAGTATCAGCCGATCAACGGCAAGCCGATGTTTCGCTACAGCATTGACGCCTTCGCCCAACACGACGGGATTTCCGCGATCCAAGTGGTGATCCACCCCGAGCATCGCGAGACCTATTTGGCCCAGACGCGCGGTATTAACGCACCTCTGCTGCCGCCGGTTGCGGGCGGCGCGGAACGTCAGGCGAGCGTTCTTGCCGGGTTGGAAGCGCTCGAAACGCATGAGCCCGAACGCGTGCTGATCCATGACGCAGCGCGACCCTTCGTCAGCGGCGAGGTCATCCAACGCGTGCTCGATGGCCTCGATAGCCGGCCAGCCAGCATTGCCGCTCTGCCGATGATCGATACCTTGAAGCGGGCCGGCCTGACCAACGTCATTTCAGCCACCATTGAACGCAACGGTTTGTGGCGCGCACAGACGCCGCAGGGGTTCCAGTACGGCGCGATCCTGGCCGCGCACCGCAGGGCCAAGACCGCAGGGCGGACCGACTTCACCGACGACGCAGCTATTGCCGAATGGGCCGGCATGGACGTGGGGTTGGTCATGGGATCGGAGGCCAACCGCAAAATGACGACCTCCGAGGATATCTGCTCGGCCCAGTCGCCCGAGATGGGTTGGCCCGACATCCGCACCGGCAGCGGTTTCGACGTCCATCGCTTTACCGCTGGCGATCACGTCATGCTGTGCGGCGTGCGCGTGCCGCACGAGTTCGGCCTCGAGGGGCATTCAGACGCCGATGCCCCGTTGCATGCGCTGACCGACGCGCTGCTCGGCTGCATCGGATCGGGCGACATCGGCCTACATTTTCCGCCCGGCGATGCGCGCTGGAAAGGCGCCAATTCGGCCATCTTTCTGGCCGAAGCCGCACGCCTGGTGCGCGAGCGGGGTGGCCGCATCACCAATGTCGACGTTACAGTATTGTGCGAGCGCCCACGCATCGGCCCATACCGCGAGGCCATGCGCGCGCGTATGGCCGAAATCCTCGCGATCGGCCTAGACCGCACCAGCGTCAAAGCGACGACCACGGAACGCCTGGGCTTCACCGGCCGCGCGGAGGGCCTCGCCGCCATGGCGACTGCCACGGTCTTGCTGCCTGCCGCCCCTTTCATGATGGTGGATGGCTGAGCAGAACGGCGGACGCGGAGTTGCCGTAACACGCGAATCGCTGAACAGTGGGTCCATGGATGCCGATGGCGGCGCGAACGAGGTGGGACCATGGGACGATTCGCCGAAGTTGATCCGAGTTCAGCGTCTCAGATTGCGGCCACGTCGGCAGCCTGCTGCATGGCGCTGCGCGCACGGCGCATGAGCCGCATCATCACCCGAATTTACGATGAGGCGCTGCGCCCGATCGGCCTGACCGCCAGCCAGTTCACGCTGCTAACCCAAGTGGCGCAGCAGAACGGCGTAACGGCCGCCGAAATTGGCTTTGATCTTGATATCGAGAAATCGACACTGAGCCGCAATTTGAAGCGTCTGGTATCGCTTAAGATGATCGACATGGACCCGCCGGCCGGGCGGCGCGGGCGCGGCCTGCATCTTACTGCATCGGGCGAAAAAGCCATCCAGTCCGCCTTCCCGATCTGGCGCCTGACGCAGGAACGCGTTGAAGGGGCTATGGGCGATGAAAGCACCAGTACCTTCGACAAACTGCTGGATTCGGCCGAAAAACTGTTCGCCGCCGCCTAAAGTTTTCCGACGCAATCGCCAAGTTGTGTCGACCCGGCAAGTCCTCTTGCCGGGTCTTTTCGTGTTAGTATCGGTATCGTTTCCCGATGGAGAAGCCGATGCTGCCTGAGACACTGGTCGCCGAGGCCGCGAGCCTGTTGGCGCAGTTGCGCGCGAACGGGCTCAAACTCGCCACCGCAGAGAGTTGCACCGGCGGGTTGATCGCGGCGGTCCTGACCGATGTTCCGGGGTCATCGGATGTGTTCGAACGTGGTTTTGTGACCTATTCGAACGCCTCGAAATCCGAGGCCATCGGCGTCGATCCAGCGATCGTCGTTCGCCACGGGGCCGTCAGCGCTGAGACCGCCCGCGCCATGGCCGAAGGAGCGTTGGCGCATTCGGCTGCCGATATCGCGGTGGCGGTCACGGGCGTCGCCGGCCCTGGCGGCGGCTCGCCCGAAAAACCCGTCGGCCTCGTGCATCTTGCGGCTGCACGACGACAACGCAGCACGACGCACAAGCGGTGCGATTTCGGCGATCTCGGACGCTCAGGCATTCGTGAGGCCACGGTCGCCGAGGCTCTGAAGCTACTGCGGCAGCTTGCATTGCCGACCTAGCAGCAATCCGCTTTCTGCCCCGAGGGCACATCCAGCGCCGGGTTTGCGTCGAAAAAGCCCGCTGGCATCCAATGAAAGCCGGCGTAGACGACGGGTTGCACAGGCCAATCCTCCGGGCGCGGCATATGATGGTAATTGAGCGTGTACCACACAACCACGTTCTCGTTTTCCAACGGCCGGTCCTTTTTGGTCCAGGCGGGCAATCCATCGCCACCACCGGCATGCTGGTTCGGATACCAGCCGGCTGGGAACAGTTCCGTGCGCTCGTAGCGCGTCGCCCAGAAATGCTTGAACATGAAGCCCGCGCGCTTGGCGATCGGCGCGTCCGGGCTAAGGAACGGAAGCGCATTTGCGCCCGGCACAAGTTTGTAGCCAACCGGCTGGCCGTGCGCGTTCAGCGAATTGGGATTGATCACCATCCAATAGCGCGCCGACGCCATGTCCATGGTGCGCTGGGCGGCGAGTTCGGTCGCGAGTGGCTTCAGCTCGGTAAGGATGGCGTTGCCCGCCGGGTTCTCCGGCCCCATGGGCGCGCCCGAAAAGTTGACTTCGCGCACCGCGTTTCTGTCGCCATCCACCGCCATGTCGAAACGGTAGCTGAACACATGCTGGTGCACGTGGCCTGAGATGCCGCCGGCCATGGCCGTTCCGTGCGCGCCGGGCTCTCCGACCCGCGTGCCCGTCGGGAAGGGAATGCCGGTCGCCTTCACCTCACAGCCGATCGTCCCGTCCTGGTAAAAGTACCAGAAGAAACCGTACACGTAGTTGCCAATGGTCGAGAACGACGAGATGACCAGCCGGCGCGACCGGGCGACGTTCGACCGCGCGCTTTCCTTACCCCAATAGTTGAATTTCCAGAGGATGCCAAAATCATCTTCATGCATACAGATAGCGTGCTTGACGAGTTTTGGCGTGCCCTTCCAGTCATGGGTCCACTCGTCGAAATAGTGGATTTCTCCCAGGCAATCGCAGCCCAGTTCCAGCGAGTCCGCGAGTTGCCCGACGCCGTATTCGCCAACGTCGAAAGCATTGCGCCGGAAGTTGCCGCCTTTGGGATCGCCATACGGCACGACCATTTCGGCCAGCGACGCACGGTGCATAATGGGACGAGTGCGGCCTTTATCCTCATAGCCGATCTCGAAGAGATGGAGGCCCTCGCGGCCATTGAAGCCGACGCGCAAGGACCACTTCTGCCAGCGCACCAGATGGCCCTCGACGGAAAAACTCGGCCCCTGGGCTTGTGTAATCTCCAAGGGCTTGATGTCCCTGCGCATGCCGTCGCTTTTGACGATGTCGCCGCTATCGGGCGGCAGGGGCACGCCGCCGAAATCATCCACGCGCAGAACTTTTCCGCGGCGCAGATCGATGACCGGATGAAGATTTGCGATCGGCCGGCCGTAAGGATTGTCTCCGCTGTCATTGGGCAACCAGCAGTGGCCGAACGCCAGCCGCTCGCCCTCCTCGCCCGGCACGCCGAAGTTGCCGGCCGCCCACGGTTCTACGAGCACCTTGTCCGGATCGACGCCGCGCTTGGCGCAGGCCGCGCGAAACCGCGGATCGGCCTTGGCGATCTCGCCGCCCCATACAAATTCTTCGCCGCCGATGCGCGCCTGCACGCCCGGAACATGCCGCCAGCTGATCAGTTTTCCAGCGCCGAGGTCGACGACGCCGTCGAACACGCGGTTGCTTGAGGGCTCGTAGCAGGCGGCGAACACCAACCTTCGAATGGGACCGCCCGGTTTGAACGCGCGAAGATAGGCTTTGTCGGGCTCATCTGGCGCCAGCGTCTCGAACCAGGCCGACGCGTCCAATCCGCCTTGTTCGCGCACGATCCGGGCGGCGGCGGTCATCTCCTCGCCAGTGAGCGGGTCGCAAGGGTGGGGCGCGTTCGGCATCGGCAGGCTCCAGCTCGGGTTTTGTGATCACAAGCGGGCACCCTAATTCAGCCGATGCGCTCCGTCACTCGTCGGATGGCGCCTTCGCCCGCAGCTTCTTGACCGTGCTGCGCACGCTCTTGCCCTCCAGCCGGCGTTCCTTGGAGGCCTTGGTGGGCCGCGTCTTTACGCGCGGTTTGGGCGGGACGGCGGCTTCCGCGATCATGGCGGCGAGGCGCTCGCGCGCATCGCCGCGATTGCGGTCCTGGGTGCGGAACCGGTCGGCGCGGATGACGATGACGCCATCCTTGGTGAGCAGGCGCCCCGCGACGCCCGCCAGCCGCAGTTTCACAGCGGGCCCCAGGCTCGGCGAGGTGCGCATGAAAAAACGCAGCTCGACGGCGGTCGAGACCTTGTTGACGTTCTGCCCGCCGGGGCCGGAGGCGCGGATGAAGTTCTCTTCAAGCTCCCAGTCGGCGATGGATATGTCAGGAGTGATGTAGAGCATTGGATCAGGACGCCATGGAAAAATTAGCTTTCAGACGGTCGAGGCCCAGCACGCCGAGCCCCAGCAGCAGCGCCCAGAACGGCGCCCCGATGCCGGCGATGCTAAGGCCGGACGCAGCGACTGCAAAGGTGGTCATGGCGGCGAAACGGTCCTCAACCTTGGCGAGCGCGCTGGTCAACGCCCCGCTCAAGGCGCCGATCAGCGCCAGGCCGGCGATGACGCGGATGAGCTCCACCGGCATGGCCGTCAGCACCCCGATCAAGGGCGCGGCGAAAACGGCGAAGACGCCAAACCACAGCGCGAAAATCACGCCCGCAGGCCAGCGCTTGTCCGGATCGGGATGGGTGTCCGGCCCGGTGCACATGGCGGCCGTGATGGCGGCGAGATTGACCGTGTGCGCCCCGAATAGCGCGCCCACCATGGACGCCAATCCGGTGACGCCCAGGATCGGCGCCATCGGCGGCGTATAGCCCATGGTGCGCAGGACCGCAGCGCCGGGGAGATTTTGCGACGCCATCGTCACCAGATAGAGCGGCAGTCCGAGCCCGATCAGCGTTGCGGCGTCAAAATGCGGTTCGATGAACGTGAGGCGCGAGAATTCAAAGGCCTGCGGCATCGGTCCGGCCAGCCCGAGGCCCACGCTAAGCGCGACGCCCACGATCAGCGCCTCGATGGCCGCCAGCGTCGGCGTCAACAGCCGTCCGATAAGAAAGACAGCGAGAATGCCGAGCGCCAGGACCCATTGGGTCTCAACACTTGCCACGGCCAGCAGGATGAAATGCACCAGAACGCCGGCAAGCATGGCGGCGCCCAAGGCCGGCGGGATCGCTTCAATCAACTTCGTCAGCGGGCGAATGAGCGCAGTCAGGACGATCAACGCGCCAGCGAACAGGAAGGCGGCCGCGCCTTGATGCATGTCGGAACCGGCGGGCGCAGCGGCGATCAGCGCCGCCCCCGGGGTCGACCAGGCGATGACCATGGGCATGCGCAGCCAAACGCTCAGCAACACGCCAGCGAAAAGTTCCGCAAAACACACGCCCGCGACCCAGGAGATCAACTCCGCAGGCGTCGCATTCAACCGGTGCGCCGCCTCGATGATGAGCGCCACCGTACCGCCGAACCCGACCAAGGCGGCGACCGTGGAATTGGCGAGCAGCGACAGCCGCATGGTTCAGGCCCCCATAATTGTCCCAAAAATTCCGACTTGGACACTGCCGCACCCAGCTGGCGAAGATTGGACTGGGGGGTGTCGGGCGCCGGGACACGTCGTGTCCGCAGGGACTTGCACGGTTCTTGCGCCTGACACCAAGTTTCGCCGCAGCCACTCAATCTGGCCGGGGTCCGTTAATCATATCATCGCCGTTTGCGCGGCCAGAGAAAGAACCCGACAACGCACAGCAGCCCGCCAGGCAGCAGTGCGCCGCCTATCGCAGCCCCATACTGGCCGACGTTCCAGGCGTCGGTCATGACGGCCCTCGTCCCAACCAAACCCAGGCCGGCGACCATCAAAACCACTGACACTGAGAGACGCAACCATGTCATCGATAGACGCCTTGTTGTTGATGATCCGAACTCGTCGCTGGCGTCTCTTGGTGTCAGGCGCCTGGAAGCGTCGCGCCCGCCGGGACCTGCAGGGCTCCAGACACCCAGTCTCGGCCCCCTAGAACAGTCCCTCGATCTCACCCGCCTCATTGAACCGGATCACCTCCGCCGAGGGCGCCTTGGGCAGGCCCGGCATGGTCATGACTTCGCCGGCGATGGCGACGACGAAGCCGGCGCCGGCCGAGAGGCGTACTTCGCGGATCGGCACGGTGTGGCCGGTGGGGGCGCCGCGCAGGTCCGGGTTGGTCGAGAAGGAATACTGCGTCTTGGCCATGCAGACCGGCAGTTTTCCGAAACCGGCGTCCTCCCAGGTCTTCAATTGATCCGTGATCTTCTTATCGGCGATCGCCTTGTCGGCGCGGTAGATGCGCTGGCAGATGGTGTTGATCTTGTCCCACAGACTCATCTCGGAGGGATAGAGCGGCGCGAACTGCGACGAGCTGCCGTCGATCAGCTTGACGACCTTCTGCGCCAATTCCTCCGTGCCCGCTCCACCCTTGGCCCAATGCTCGCACAGCACGGCTTCGACGCCTTGCGTCTTGGCGTAGGCCTTTATTGCAGCGATCTCGGCGTCGCTATCGGTGATGAACTTGTTGATGGCGACGATGACCGGCACGCCGAAGCCTTTCACGTTCTCGATGTGGCGGCCAAGGTTGGCGCAGCCCTTGGTCAGAGCCTCGACATTCTCCTTGCCCAGATCGTTCTTCGCCACGCCGCCGTTCATTTTTAGGGCGCGGATTGTTGCGACGATGACGGCGGCGCTCGGGTTGAGCCCGGCCTGCCGGCATTTGATGTCAAAGAATTTTTCCGCACCCAGGTCGGCGCCAAAGCCGGCCTCGGTTACGACGTAGTCGGCCAGTTTCAACGCGGTGCGGGTCGCCAGCACCGAATTGCAGCCATGGGCGATGTTGGCGAACGGCCCGCCATGGATGAAGGCGGGGTTGTTCTCCAGCGTCTGCACCAGATTGGGCTGGATGGCCTTTTCGAGCAGCACCGTCATGGCGCCGTCGGCTTTGAGATCCTTCGCCGTCACCGCCTTCTTGTCGCGGTTGTAGCCGACAATGATCTTTCCGATGCGCGCCTCGAGATCGGCGCGGTCGTTGGCCAGGCACAGGATCGCCATCACTTCGGAGGCGACCGTGATGTCGAAACCAGTCTCGCGCACCATGCCATTGGCGCCCGCCCCGAGCCCGACCACGATCTCGCGCAAAGAACGGTCGTTCATGTCCATGACGCGGCGCCAGGCGATTTTTCGCGGATCGAGCGCCAGCGGATTGCCCCAGTACATGGAGTTGTCGAGCATGGCCGCGAGCAGGTTGTGCGCCGAGGTGATGGCGTGGAAGTCGCCCGTGAAATGGAGGTTGATGTCCTCCATCGGCACCACCTGGGCATAGCCGCCGCCGGCCGCCCCGCCTTTGACGCCGAAGCACGGCCCGAGCGAGGGTTCTCTCAAACAGATGGCGGCCTTCTTGCCGATGCGGTTGAGCCCATCGCCGAGGCCGACGGTCGTCGTGGTCTTGCCCTCCCCGGCCGGGGTCGGGTTGATGGCGGTGACGAGAATCAGTTTTCCATCCGGCTTGTTGGCGAGCGACTTGATGAAGTCGAACGAGACTTTGGCCTTGTCGTGCCCATAGGGTTCTAAGTCCTTGGCCGGAATGCCCAGCTTGGCGCCGATGTCCTGGATTGGCTTCTTCTTGGCGGCGCGCGCGATCTCGATGTCGCTCTTGACCTCGGCCATGGGGTTCCTCCGAATGGATTGCGTGAATGTCGACGGTGGCCCGATGTTTGGCCACGGCGGGGCGGACGTTACAAGTCCTGCATGACGGGCACTGTCCGGATTGCGTCAAATCATGTCATAGGAGGGAGCGAGCCGGACACCCAGTGCGCTGCAACGCCCCCTACCCCCGAACCTCGCCCCCCGTCGCCTTCTTCACCTGCGCCACCACCTTCGCTGCCACAGCGTCGATTTCCTCCGCAGTCAGAGCTTTGCCTTGCGGTTGCAGCGTCACTTCGATGGCGAGCGACTTTTTGCCCTCACCCAAATTCCCACCCTCAAAAACGTCGAACAGCGCGACGCCCGAGATGAGTTTGCGGTCGACGCCCTCTGCCGCCTTGACCACGTCAGCGGCGGCGACGTCGCGGGGAAGCACGAAGGCGAAGTCGCGGCGCACGGGTTGCAGCTCGGAGTTTTCGAGCGCCGGCTTGGCCTTGGTTGCTTTCCTTTTCGGCGCGGGGATGGCGTCGAGGAGGATCTCGAAGGCCATGACGGGACCGTCGACGGCGAGCGCCTTTAGGGCCTCGGGGTGGAGTTCGCCGAAGTGGGCGAGCACCACTTTTGGACCCATCCGCAAAACGCCGGAGCGGCCGGGATGGAACCAGGCCGGCGCGTCGCGCGTGACCTGCAGCTTGTTGATGTCGAGGCCCTGGGCGGCCAGGATCGCGCCGACGTCGGCTTTGGCGTCGAAGGCGTTGACGGCGGTGGGTTTGCCTTCCCAGTGACGACCGGCCCCATCTGCGCGCGACAATCCAACGCGTACGCCTGAGGCGAGCACGAATTGATCTTCCGGTTTGGCGCCGCGATAGGCTTGGCCGAGTTCAAACAATCCGTGGTCACCGTAAGCGCGGTCGAGATTGCGTTGCAGCGCCGTGAGCAGGCCGGGCAGCAGGCTCGGCCGCATGTCCGACATTTCGGACGAGATGGGGTTGGCGACTTCGAGCGCCTCGGCGCCGCCCCCGAATTGGGACGCCTGCGCCTTGGTGATGAAGGACCAGGTGACGGCTTCCACCAGCCCACGCGAAGCCAGCACGCGGCGCGAACGGCGGATGCGCTTTTGCGCCTCGGTCAGCACGGGACGGGAGACACCCGATGGCCGCGACATGGCCGTGTTGGGCACCTTGTCGATGCCCACGATACGGATGACTTCCTCAACGAGATCCGCCTCGCCGCCCACGTCAGGACGGAAGGACGGGGCCGTGACGGTCCAATTTTCGCCCTTGCCTTCGAGCGTAAAACCCAGGGAGGTGAGGATGCGCTTGCAGTCCGCAGGCGGAACGTCGAGCCCGGTCAATTCGGCGACGCGCGCGGGACGAAACCGAACGATGGCGCCGATGACGGGCGGGGCGCCAGCCATCTTCATTTTGCTGGGCGTGCCGCCGCAGAGGTCGAGGATCATCTTGGTGGCGAGGTTTAGGCCGAGGGGGAGCGAGGCCGCATCGATGCCGCGCTCGAAACGATAGCGCGCGTCTGAGCGCACGCCGGTCTTGCGGCCGGTCGCGGCGGTGCGGATGGGATCGAAGTAGGCGCTCTCGATCAGGACGTTTACGGTGGTTTCGGAGCAGCCCGTGCTTTCGCCGCCGATGATGCCGCCAAGGCCGAGCACGCCATTGTCGTCGGCGATCACAGTCATCGATCCGTCAACGGCATACTCCTTGCCATCGAGCGCCGCAAATTTTTCGCCGGCTTTGCCGAGGCGCGCGTGGATCGAGCCCTTCAGTTTGTCGGCGTCATAGACGTGCAACGGGCGGCCGCGGTCGAAAGTGATGTAGTTGGTGATGTCGACCAGTGCGGAAATGGGACGCAGGCCGATGGCTTTCAGCCGCTGTTGCAGCCAGGCCGGCGAGGGGCCATTCTTGACGCCCTTGATATAGCGTCCGGCGAAGGCGGGGCAGGCCGCCTCCTCACCCTTGGGGATTTTGAGCGCGATCGGGATCGGGCAGTCCGCGACGCCGTCCTTGCCGTGGCCGGTCTCTTCTTTTTTCAGTGTTCCCAGCCCGCACGCGGCCAGATCGCGCGCAATGCCGCGTATGCTGAGCGCATCGGGACGGTTCGGCGTCACTTTGATTTCGATGACGGGATCGTCGAGGCCCATGACCTCGGTGTAGGATTGGCCGAGATGTTTTTCCATCTCTGCAGGCAGATCGATGATGCCGTCGTGGTCCTGGCTCAGCTCCAGCTCGCGATCGGAACACAGCATGCCGTTCGATTCCACGCCGCGAATTTTTGCTTTGGTGAGCGTAAAATCAGTCCCCGGAATATACGTGCCCTCTGGCGCGAACACGCCGATCAGCCCCGTCCGCGCATTCGGCGCGCCACAAACAACCTGCATCGCGGCCTTGCCGGTATCGACCTGGCACACGCGCAGCTTGTCGGCATTCGGATGCTGCTCAGCTTTCAGCACCTTGGCGATGACAAAGCCTTTCAGCTTCTCTGCCGGGTTCTTCACGTCCTCGACTTCCAGGCCGATGGACGACAGCGTACTGACGATGATTTCGAGCGGCGCCGAAGTGTCGAGGTGATCGCGCAGCCAGGAGAGGGTGAATTTCATGGATATCTCAAACTATGATCGTTGGAAGTTGGCAATGCGCTGTCAGCGCTTGGGAAACAGATCTTTCATTTCGCGCATGCCATGCACAACGCGAATAACCAGAATTCCTTCGGACGTAGCCTCATAGAAAATCAGGTACTTTCGGTAGATCCATTTCAGCGTCCTCGGTCGAATTTCGTCACAACGCGTGCCCAGGCCTGGGGCTTCAGCGACCTTTCGACATTCCGTGTCGAGTTGCCGAATGGTCTGATCCGCCAACTGCGGGCTGATGCGCTCGAGCCATTCGTGAATCTGAAGGAGATCCTCGTCGGCTTCCTCGGTGTATTCGAGAACGCCAGGCGTCATTGGCGCATCACTCGGCGGCTCGGCGGCGTTCAGCCGATCGCCGATGCGCTTCGGCGATGATCGCGTCGGCAGTCTGGAAGCGCCCTTTACCGCTTGCGACGCCGGCATCCAACAGCTGCCGCATCTGCTCATTGCTGAGGCCGAAGTTTTCCCGGGCAGCGCGCCATTCGCTAATGAAACCAGCGATGGCCTCGTCTGCTGACGGGAACTCGCCGGCTGCCACCGCGTCGCTCAACGCTTGCGCCAAATCCGTCGGCACTCCAACGGTAATTTGTTCCATTTTGCCCATTGGCTCGATCCGTATGACACACGATAGATAATGCTAGCATAGTGTCTGGCACGTGACATCAGCCCGACAACCCTCCCGCCAGCGTCGGCACCTCCAGCGGCGCAAACCCATAGTGCCGCAACCACCGCAAATCCCCCGAGAACATCGCGCGCAAGTCCGGGATGCCGTATTTCAGCATGGCCAGGCGATCGATGCCCATGCCGAAGGCGAAGCCTTGGTATGTGTCGGGGTCGAGGCCGCAGTTGCGGATGACGTTGGGGTGCACCATGCCCGAGCCCAAAATCTCCAGCCATTTTCCTGGTTTGCCGATGGCTTCGGCGCCGATGTCGACTTCCATCGAGGGCTCGGTGAAGGGGAAGTGCGAGGCGCGGAAACGCATCTTTACGTCATCGACCTCGAAGAAGGCCTTGGCGAACTCCGTGAGCGTCCATTTGAGGTGGCCGAGATGGGTCGCCTCGTCGATGACGAGGCCTTCTATCTGGTGGAACATGGGCGTATGCGTTGCATCGCTGTCGAGCCGGTAAACGCGGCCGGGCGCGATGATGCGGATCGGCGGTTTTCGGCCCATCATGGTGCGGATTTGCACCGGCGACGTATGCGTACGCAGCACCAGCGGCGCCTCGTTCGAGCCTTCTGGCGCGCGCATGTAAAACGTATCGTGCTCCTGGCGCGCGGGATGCTCGGCAGGGATGTTGAGCTTGGTGAAGTTGAGATCGTCGGTCTCGATGTCCGGCCCTTCGGCGACCGAAAACCCCATGTCGGCGAAGATTTCTATGATCTCATCCCAGACCTGGGAGACCGGATGGATGCGACCGTCCTGTACGCCGCCCGTGCGCACCGGCAGCGTAATGTCGATCCGCTCGGCCCTCAGTTTTTCCGTGAGCGCGCCCGCCGACAGCGCCGTTTTCCGCTCCTCAAGCGCCGCCGTCACGCGATCGCGTAAACCGTTCACGAGCTGGCCAAAACCCTTGCGCTCCTCGGGCGGCAGCTTGCCGAGTTGGCTCATCAGCTCTGGCACGCGTCCCTTTTTGCCTAGCGCGGCGATGCGCACCTCTTCCAGCCCCTTCAGATCGCCTGCCTTGGCGATGTCGGCGACCAGAGTTTTTTCCAGCGTATCGAGTTCGGCAGACATGATGTGATCCCGCGCTTGGGTCCGTATGGCAACCAGGTGTTCGACCAAACATCCGCTCGGCCTCCCTCCCCCTTGGCGGGGAGGGATTGAGGGTGGGGGGATGATCCGGGGGCGGCGCTCATGGTTGAGCACTGCGCCTAGCCCTTCACCCCACCCCTGACCCCTCCCCGTCGAGGGGAGGGGAAATGTGCCGAATCCAGGGAATGTCCCGGATCCGATAGAGGCATTTCGACGTCGTCAAAACGCAAACGGCCATGGCCGCGTGAAGCGACCATGACCGAAGGAATGGCCCCACAAGGGCAAGTATCGAAACTCAAACCTAAGCCGCCTTGGGCAGCGCAGCCTTGGCCTGATCGACCAGCGTCTTGAAGCCGTCGGCATCGCCAATGGCGAGGTCCGACAACACTTTGCGGTCGATCTCGATCCCGGCCTTGTTGAGGCCGTCGATAAATCGCCCGTAGGTCATGCCGTGGATGCGGGTCGCGGCGTTGATGCGCTGTATCCACAAGGAGCGGAAGGTCCTCTTCCTGCGGCGCCGGTCGCGGTACTGGTATTGACCGGCCTTCTCGACCGCCTGCTTGGCGATACGAATGGTGTTCTTGCGGCGGCCGAAGTAACCGCGCGCGGCCTTGAGCACCTTTTTGTGCTTGGCGTGGGCCGCAACGCCTCGTTTAACGCGTGCCATGTGTCAGATCTCCCTATTTCGCCGCTACGACTGGCGCCGGTTCCGCCTTGCGCTTGCGCGCCTTGCGGGCATAGGGCATCCACTGTTTTACGCGCTTGGTATCGGGCTCAGACAGCACCATGGTGCCGCGAGCGTCGCGAATGAACTTCGCGGTCCGCTTGATCATGCCGTGCCGCTTGCCAGCGGCCGTGGCCTTGACCTTACCGGTCCCGGTCACCTTGAAGCGCTTCTTCACGCTCGAGTTGGTCTTCAGCTTGGGCATTTTGCTTGATGTCCTTTCTCGTCTCGCCAACGGCCTTACTCGCCGGATCGCTGAACTGATCCGGAGTTGGGCCGATGGATGTTGCTTGATGACAAGCGATAAGAGCCGCCACGGCATGCCCCGCCGGGCGGCTCGAAAACGTGCTTATAGGCACGGTGCCGGTCTTTTGCAAAGTTTTTCATCGAGCAGGCCGCCTCACGGCTGCCGCTGTTAGGGGTGTAGGACGCGACTTCGGCGCGGCCGTCATCGCCGCCCGGCGGCCAGCCGGTACTCGACTTCCAACTCAATGGCGCCACCAGTATCACCCAGGTTTCGCTGTACTTCCTCGCGCACCGCTTTGCGCGCTTCCCGACACAGTGACACGAATGCTTGACCAGGTGAGCCCGCGCCGCTTTCAAAGAGCTCGAAGTAGGCGTCAAAGGAAGGTAGCGCGAAGCGATGCGCTTCGGTTGTGATCTCCACGTCTTGGAAGTCCGCAGCCTTGAACAACGCTTTCAATTCACTTCATCGCCAAGCATCGAAACTTTCGTCCGAAAACGCAAGCGCCTGCGATGTCGAGAACGCGTAAGCCCGGTTCAATTCGAGCCGCGCGAAGAAAGTACGGCACGAAGTGTGTGGTGACGTGCGCGAAGGCGCGATCGTAACCTGCCGCCGCTTCATCCTTGTACCGCAGTTCTTCGTTCATTCGGGCGACGTCAACACCAGTGCGAACCGGAGCCGCAATCTCCGCCGCATAGTCGACGATGAAGCGCAGCACGTCCGAATGGTGCGTAAACCCGTCCGGGTCGGTTCCGGAAAATGCCTTCCCGGGCAACTCAAGCCAACGGTTCGGCAGCAGGAAGCACAATGAATCCCAGCGCTCAGTGCGCCAGCGTATGGTCACCATACTACGTGGATCTGCCCTCGCAACCTGGGGCGTGATATTCGCGATTGCGCCCGCTGTCAGTTCAACTGACTGATCAGCTTGCGGCAGGCCTCCAGTTCGCGCAGCACCAGATCGAGTTCTTTGTTTTGCGAGGCCGCCGTCTTGGCGCGTTCTCGCGCCTTCACGAGCCTGGTCGCGGCGAACTCCGGCGGCATGCTCAACTTGGGCAGCGACGGGCCGCCCTTGCCATAGGCCTTGATGAATTCGATGCCTGATTGCCGGATCTGCTTTTGGACGCCTTTGATGGTGTAGCCCTCCTCATGCAGGAGCTGGCGGATGCCGCGCAGCAGTTCCACATCCTCAGGCCGATAGTAGCGCCGGCCGCCACCGCGCTTCATGGGCTTGATGTGCGTGAACTTGCCTTCCCAGAAGCGCAGCACATGCTTGGGTACGTCCAGCTCCTCAGCGACTTCGCTGATAGTGCGGAAGGCTTCCGCTGACTTTTCCATGCCGCGACGTCTCCAGCAGGCCCCTCAGCAAGGCCATGGCTCATGTTGGCTCATGCTAACGCTAGCCCGCACAACTCGCGCGCGCGCCAATTCAACGCGCATCGACCCCGCAGGCCTACGACAACGCAAGATAGCCGCCTGGGCGGCACGGTGGCCGACCGGGCCCAACGCAACGACGAACCGGAAGACTACTTGGCGGCCTTGCGGCGGCTCAGTCCACGATTGATGCGGGTCTTCATGATGTTACTGGCGCGGAATACCAGAACACGCCGGGGTGTGATCGGAACTTCCTCACCGGTTTTCGGGTTGCGTCCCACGCGCTCGCCCTTTTCCCGGATACCAAAGGTACCGAACGATGACAGCTTCACCCCGTCTCCACGCTCCAGCGACCCACAAATCTCGCCGAGCACGGATTCGACCATATCCTGTGATTCTTTGCGCGGCAGGCCAAT
>JAYUAJ010000260.1:0-1758 GCA_043741375.1 Hyphomicrobiaceae bacterium
AGCTTGCCTTCGATCGCAAATGGACTTGGCATCGCCATTCTCTCGACGCCCAAGGGGATCATGTCCGATTCCAAGGCGCGCGATGAGAAGGTCGGTGGCGAAGTTCTCTGCAACATATTCTAGTGAAATGAGGCAGTAGGCAGTATGGCTTAGGCAGTAGTTAAGACGATAAATTTCAACAGTATCACTAATTCCTAAGCCATACTGCCTACTGCCTGTCTTACTGACCAACTACAAGGAACTAATTATGTCGCGCATCGGCAAGCGTCCCGTTCCGGTCCCCAAGGGGGTCACGGCCAACGTCTCGGGACAGACGGTGACGGTCAAGGGCCCCAAGGGCGAGCTGAAGCTCGTCGTAGTGGACCAGGTGAAGCCTGAGCTGACGGCCGATGGCGTGTCGATCACGCCGGTGGACGACAGCAAGGTCGCGCGCTCCATGTGGGGCATGCAGCGCACCATGGTGCAGAACCTGATGGTCGGCGTCACCACTGGCTACAAGCGTGGCCTCGAAATCCACGGCGTCGGTTATCGCGCCGCGCTGAAGGGGCAGGCGGTGGAGCTGCTGGTTGGCCTTAGCCACCAGGTGCTGCATCCCATCCCCGCCGGCATTACCGTGACCATTCCCAAGCCGACCGAAATTCAGATCACCGGCATCGACAAGCAGAAAGTTGGCCAGCTGGCCGCCGAACTGCGCCACTATCGTCCGCCGGAGCCCTACCAGGGCAAGGGTGTTCGCTATCAAGGCGAAAATATCCTCCGCAAGGAAGGCAAGAAGAAGTAATCGAGAGATCCAATGCGCGATAAACTCAATCCTTTCGAGCGGCGTCAGCGCCGGGTTCGCAAGAACCTCAAGGCCAACTCGGGCAACCGTCCCCGTTTGAGCGTGCACCGCTCATCCAAGAACATCTATGCCCAGGTGATTGACGACGTGACGGGTCACACCGTTGCGGCGGCATCCTCGCTGGACAAGGACCTGAAGGCCAAGCTGAAGACCGGCGCCGACAAGGCCGCCGCGTCCGAAGTCGGCAAACTGGTTGCTGCCCGCGCCAAGGCGGCGGGCGTCGCTGAGGTGGTGTTCGACCGCGGCGGCTTCATGTATCACGGTCGCATTCAGGCGCTGGCGGAAGCTGCGCGTGAAGGCGGACTGAGCTTCTAACGGAAAAGGACGTCAAGTGGCACGCAATCCCAATGAGCGCGGCGATCGCAAGGGCGGCAATCGCGATCGCGATGAGCGCGACAGCGAATTCGTCGACAAGCTGGTCGCCATCAACCGCGTCGCCAAGGTGGTGAAGGGCGGCAAGCGCTTCGGCTTTGCGGCGCTGGTCGTGGTCGGCGACCAGAAGGGTCGCGTCGGCTTCGGCCACGGCAAGGCGCGCGAAGTGCCCGAGGCCATCCGCAAGGCGACTGAGGCAGCCAAGCGCGGCATGATCCGCGTGGCGTTGCGCGAGGGCCGGACGCTGCATCATGACGTGCGTGGCCATCACGGCGCCGGCAAGGTCATCCTGCGCGCAGCCCCTCCCGGCACCGGCATCATTGCTGGCGGCCCGATGCGCTCGGTGTTCGAGACGCTCGGCGTGCACGACATCGTCGCCAAGTCGTTGGGATCCTCGAACCCCTACAACATGGTGCGCGCGACGTTCGATGCTCTTAAGAACGAAGACTCTCCGCGTGGCGTTGCAGCCCGCCGTGGCAAGAAGGTTTCGGACATCGTCTCGCGCCGCCGCGATGGCGCCGCCGCAGCGCCCGATGGCCAGGCAG
>JAYUAJ010000261.1:0-1757 GCA_043741375.1 Hyphomicrobiaceae bacterium
CTGGTGAGCGACATGCCGCCGCGTTTCCGTGCCACCTGGCTGCTGCTGTGTCCGTATGTCACGTTTGCCGAAGGTAATGCATCCACGGCGCTGGCGGAACTCTCCAATTTGATTGCGGATGCGGAACCGGGATCAAGACAAATGCTGGAAGCCAATCTGCTCGCTTTGCAGGCGTGGCACCACTTGCAGTGCAAAGACGAAGCGGCTGCGCAAACGGCGCTGACACGCGCCTGCGCAACCGCCGCCGGCGTCCGTTACTACCAGCTCATCGCGCCTCTGCGCGACATCCTCGCCTGCCTTGCCATGTTCGCGATCGAGAACGGCATCGCGCCGGTCTATACCACTGAATTGATCTCCCGCCGCTGCCTCATGCCGCCGCCCGACGCGGGCGCCGACTGGCCTTGGGCCGTGCGCATCAGCACGCTGGGCGGCTTCGAGATGACGCGGGAAAACGAACCGATCCAGTTTGCCGGCAAGGCCCAGCACAAGCCGCTGGAGCTGCTCAAGCTGACCATAGCCCTGAATGGCCGCGGCGTCGATTCCCAGACACTGGTTGAATTGCTCTGGCCTGACGCCGATGGAGACGATGCCCGCAGTGCCTTTGGCGTCACCCTCTTTCGGTTGCGCAAACTGCTGGGGCGCGACGACGCGCTGACGTTGCAGGACGGCAAGCTATCGCTCAACCCCGCGGTTTGCTGGGTGGATGCCTGGGCCTTCGAGCGGTTGCTGCTGCGGGTTGAAGCAGCGTTGCGGGCGAACCCTCTGAAAGACCCGGCCGGCATCGATACCCTGGCCGACGGCATGCTGCAACTTTATCGGGGACACTTCCTCGGCAGTGAGAGCGAATCCTGGGCTCTGGCGCCACGCGAGCGGCTGCGCAGCAAATTCCTCCGCCACTGCGCCGCCATCGGCAAGCGGCTGGAGTTGGCCGGTCACTGGGAAAAGGCCGCGCGGCTGTATGAAAGAGTGCTGGAACTTGACCCGCTGGCCGAAGAGTTCTATCGACATCTGATGATTTGCCACCGCGAGCGCGGCCACCGGGCCGAGGCAATGGTCGTCTATCGCCGCTGTCGGGAAATGCTGTCTATCGTTCTCGGTATCCTGCCGTCGCCGGAAACCCAGGCGGTTTTCGAGACCTTGAGCCGGATTGGTTAGCCATTTTTTGCATCAGTAATCCATCCGTAATCCCATCAGGCGCATCATCAGCTTGCACATCCGCTCTGGCGAGATTTCAAAGGAGACGCCGTTGGAGAGCTACGTCATCCATATCTACCGCCGGGTGCCCGGCGACCCGAAAGGAATCATCGGCACGGTGGAAATAGCAGGTGCCGGGAAAGAACAGGCTTTCCACAGCCTGCGGGAAGTGTGCGACATCTTGATGGCGCCGACCAAAAGGCGGCGTCGGAAACGCCTTGGCGGAACACTACCGCCAGACGGCCGGGAATGAATTACCCCTGTGGCCGGGCCGGCCAGGCATTGACGAAGCAAATGGAGAGAAAAAATGAAACTGAAAATTGTTCTCTTATTGGCAAGTATCGTCGCCGGCGCATGGTTGTTGACCGGCTGCGCCAGCACCGAGCCAACCTCGACGGCAAGCACCGCCGTCGCGGCGAAACCGCAAATCACCGTCCTCTACGACGCCTTCGGCAAGGAGGCCGGCATGAAGAGCGACTGGGGCTACTCGGCGCTCGTGGAGGTGAACGGCAAGCGCATCCTGTTCGATACGGGCAACGACCCGGACATCTTCGCGCAGAACG
>JAYUAJ010000262.1:0-1756 GCA_043741375.1 Hyphomicrobiaceae bacterium
GGCCTGCTCATGAAGGCGGCGGCCGAGACGACGCTGGCGATCGCGGCGGACCCGAAGCACCTCGGCGCCAAAGTCGGCATCACGGCGGTGCTGCACACCTGGGGTTCGGCCATGACCCATCATCCGCACGTGCACATGATCGTGCCCGGCGGCGGGTTCTCGGCGGACAACTCACGATGGGTCTCGGCCAAGCCCGACTTCCTCGTGCATGTGAACGTGCTGCGCGATCTGTTCCGGGGCAAGTTCCTCGGCCTGTTGACCGAGGCGCACGCCGATGGCCGCCTGCAGTTCTTCGGCGCCCATGCCGACCTTGCCGACAAGAAGACCTTCAAGCGCTTCCTTGGACCGCTGCGCCACATCCCGTGGGTGGTCTACGTCAAGGAGCCGTTCGCCGGACCCGAGCAAGTCCTACGCTACCTGTCGCGCTACACACACCGCGTCGCCATCTCGAACCGCCGGCTGGTCGCCGCCGACGATGGCGGCGTGTCGTTCCGCTGGAAGGACTATCGCATCCAAGGCCCCGAGCGCTGGAAGACAATGACGTTGACGCCTGCCGAGTTCATTCGCCGCTTCCTGCTGCACGTGCTGCCCAAGGGCTTCCACCGCATCCGCCACTACGGCCTGTTCGCCAACGGCAACCGCACCGAGAATATCGCGCGCGCCCGCGAACTGCTGGCCGTGGCGCCACCGCCGCCCAAGCCTGAGCCGGTCAAGCCTGAGCCGGTCAAGCCGGCAGCCGACGAGGCCCGCGTGCTGCCGACCCCGTGCCCATGCTGCGGTGGCCGCATGCACGTCATCGAGACCTTCGCGCCGGGCAAGCTGCCGAGGCATCGGGCATCGCCAGCGCCGGCCGTCATCGGGATCGACACCTCATGAGCGCGGACCGCACCTCGACCCCGAGTGATGGCCATCGTTCCCGCTGGTTGCACGCCGGTCATGAGCGGGCTCGTGCCACAGGTCCCGAATGGCTGCCAAGTCACCCGGCCGACCCACTCCGAACAGCCCCTTGCGGCTGTCGGACGATCCCCGTTTGCCACCCTCATCGTGTGTCAGCGGCCCGACGCTGCGGCCTCGCGCCCACGATCACCACCAGCGCTCGCGTCAAATCGCCATAGCGCCCGCTGCGACAGCACGGCTCCACCTCCCGCGACTTCGTGCCTTGGCGCTTCTCCGACGCCGGCCTACAGTGCGCGTGGTTGGCTCAGCGCTACCGGCGTCCGAGAAACCTGCACAAAGATCGAATTGTTCTGTTTTTGTTTCATTTACTGGCTTCAGCCTGGCGATCTGGCCCAACATGCAAGGCATGGAACAAGGCCTTCGCATCCCGCATATCAGCCCAGACGACATCATCCTTGAACCATCCATAGATGGGCGCCAGCGCCTCGTAGGCTTCGGCTCTCTTTCCTTGCTCTTGATAAAGACGCGCAAGGCTCGTTGTGGCACGCAGCTCCCATAATCTGGCGCTTTGCTGCCTCGCGATCCTGATCGCCTTCTGGAAGCTGGCCACTGCCTTGCTGGGCTCGGGTTCATCGTCAGTCAAAAACAACTCACCTCTCAATCTGTAGACCTCGGCCTCGAAGTATCGCTCCGATGTTAGCGCGATCCACTCGACAACTTTATCAAGAATTTGAATCGCCTTTTTCTGTTGATTGAATTTCCCATAGGCTAAGGCAAGCACCGAATACTTGAATGTCATATATGACCATGTGTTCTGAGTAGCAATTGTCCGGTCCGGAGCGAAACCATTGAGCAGTTG
>JAYUAJ010000263.1:0-10128 GCA_043741375.1 Hyphomicrobiaceae bacterium
GGTCTGGCATGATGGCGAAAAGCTTGAGCTGAGCATCCCGCTGATCGGGGCCTATCAGGCCTCGAACGCGCTGATCGCGGCGGCCCTGTGTATCGGCGCGGGCGCACCGCCCGATGGTGTGTTCTCGCGGCTCCCGCTGCTCAAGGGCGTGCCCGGACGGCTGGAAATGGCGGGCGGCGTGCGTGGCGGCATGGTGGTCATCGACTACGCCCACAAGCCGGACGCGCTGAAGGCGGCGCTGGCGGCGCTGCGGCCGTTCGCGACCGGAAAGCTCATCTGTGTGTTCGGCTGCGGCGGCGACCGCGATCGCACCAAGCGGCCGATCATGGGGCATATTGCAACGGAGCTGGCCGACCGGGTGATCGTCACCGACGACAATCCGCGCACTGAAATCCCCGCGACCGTCCGCGCGGAAATCATGACCGGCGCGCGCGGCGCGACCGAAATCGGCGACCGGCGCGAGGCGATCCGGGCGGGCGTCGCCATGCTGGGAAAAGGCGACGTACTGTTGGTGGCCGGCAAGGGCCACGAGACCGGCCAGTATGTGATGGGCGAGGTGCTGCCGTTCTCCGATCATGCGGTGGTGGCGGAGGAATTGGCGCGATGATGGGCACAAAGCACGCGCGCAACGACGCTACTCTCCTCTCCCCTCGCAGTCTTCATGCGAGGGGAGAGGAGACCGCGTCTCGCAGCGCGTTTCAGCGCAAGAGCCACGCGGTCGGTGAGGGGCAGCCGCTAGCGCCGGCCCTCTCGCCACGTGCACGGAGCAAGTATCCGCCCCTCACCCCGACCCTCTCCCCCTCGCAAAGAGGCGAGGGGGAGAGGGGGCTCGTTCCGCTGGCAGTGTGCCAAGTCCTGGAGGTCCGCCGTGGCTGAGCCCCTCTGGTCCTGGCGCGATCTCATCGCCGCCACGCGCGGAAGACCCGAGGGCGAGGCGCACGCTGGCCTCACTGGCGTTTCGATCGATACGCGCACGCTGCAACCCGGCGACCTGTTCGTGGCCCTGCGCGGCGACAACCAGGACGGGCACGCCTACGTCTCGAAGGCCTTCAAGAAGGGCGCGGCGGCAGCGTTGGTGGCCGAGGATTTCGTGACGCCGGCGGGCGCCGGGCCGCTGGTGCGCGTGAGCGATTCTACGCGCGATCCGTCGCTGGCGGCGCTGGAACGGCTGGGCGTGGCGGCGCGGTCGCGGCTGTCGCCCGAAGCGCGGGTGATTGCCGTGACCGGCAGCGTCGGCAAGACCTCGACGAAGGAGATGCTGCGGGTCTGCCTCACGTCGGTCGATCCGCACACACACGCATCGGAGAAGAGCTACAACAACCATTGGGGCGTGCCGCTGACGCTGGCGCGTATGCCGCGCGACACCCGCTACGGCGTGTTCGAGATCGGCATGAACCACCCCGGCGAAATCACGCCGCTGACCAAGATGGTCCGCCCGCATGTGGCGATCATCACGACTGTGGGGCCGGTGCATCTGGGGTTCTTCAAGTCCGTGGAGGAGATTGCCGACGCGAAGGCCGAGATTTTCGCCGGGTTGGAAGTGCCAGAAATGGGGTCAGACCCCATGCCAAACCCGTTGAACGAGCAATGCCAAGAAAGGGGTCTGACCCAATTCCCCGTGGCCGTGCTGAATGCGGACATTCAGTATTATGACCGACTTGCCGCCGCAGCGCTGCAGGCCGGAGCCAAGGCGCGCAGATTCGGTACTGAGGTCTCGTTCGATTTCTCCTTGGAATACATATTCGATCGAGGCGAGAAAGCGGAAGTCAGGGCTCGAATTCTGGATCAGCGCGCTGTATTTACACTCGATTGGAGTGCCGTGCATCAGGTCCGCAACGCGATCGCAGCTCTTGGCGCTTGCCGCTGTCTTGATGTCGATGTGGCCGCTGTCGTCGCTGCCCTAAACGAATTTAGCCAGGGCGAGGGAAGGGGCCAGCGGACGACTTTTGACCTGAAAGATGGGCAAATCGTTCTGATAGATGAAAGCTACAACGCCAATCCCATCTCGATGGAGGGAGTGTTGGTCAGCCATTCTAGAGTCGCTAGCCGTACTCATGGCCCAAGACCGAGAGCGATCGCCGTGCTTGGCGACATGCGCGAATTGGGTCAATGGGCCGATCAGCTTCACGCGGAATTGGCCGATCCAGTAAAGAAGAATAGTGACGTTGTTTTCCTTTGCGGCGAGCACATGCGGGCGCTGCGGGACCGTCTAGCCAAGGATACGTCGATCCCCGTCACCTGGGAGCCGAAATCTACGGACCTCATTCCGCACCTTCTTAAGTCCGGCACCGTCCAGCCCGGCGACGTCATCATGGTCAAGGGCTCGCTCGGCACCAACATGAAACCCATCGTTGATGCGCTGAAAGCGCACCTCACACGACTGGCCGCGGGCCGCGCGTAGGGTGCAATAGGCGCCTTCGCCGTATTGCACCGTTGCTCGTGAGGGCTATCCCGGGGGGTCTGTGTTCAAGCGGTGCATTACGGCCGAAGTGGCCTAATGCACCCTACGGCTCCGCGCCTCGTGATCAGCGGCCGCTGCTCCGCGCTTGGCGGCCGGCTCCCCGGAGGAGAGTCGCCAAGCGCCAGCAAAGACTCTTCGCCAAGCGCCAGCAAAGAAGAGTGCATGCGCTGAAAGCGCACCTTGCCAAGCGGGCGGCGGAATCGCAGGAATGTTGGCGGGCAGGTGAAGCGGCAAGGGGCTGGCATGCTGTACGAACTGGTCCGGTTTTCGGGCGACTACTCATTCCTGAACGTCTTCAAGTACATCACCTTCCGCACCGGCGGCGCGATCATGACCTCGCTGCTGTTCACCATGCTGTTTGGCCATCAGCTGATCGACCTGCTGCGCTTGAAGCAGGGCAAGGGCCAGCCGATCCGCGATGACGGGCCGCAGAGCCATATCATCAAGAAGCGCGGCACGCCGACCATGGGCGGCATTATCATCCTGACGGCGCTGACCTTGGCGACGCTGCTGTGGGCCAATTGGGCCAATATCTATATCTGGATCGTGCTCGGCGTGACGCTCGCCTATGCCGCCATCGGTTTTGGCGACGACTATCTCAAAGTCACCAAGCAGCGCACCTCGCATTGGTTTTCCGGCCGCATCAAACTCGTCCTGGAGATCGTGATCGCAGCCTTCGCGACCTGGCTGGTGGTGCATCAGGGCAATCCGAAATTCGCAACTTCCTTGGCGGTGCCCTTCTTCAAGGGCGGCGGATTGCTCCCCATGGGGCCACTCTACCTGGACTGGCTGTGGACCGCTCCGTTCCTCATCGTCGGCATCATCGTGATCGCGGGGGCCGGCAATTCGGTGAACCTGACGGACGGCCTCGATGGGCTCGCCATCGTGCCGGTGATGGTGGCCGGATGCACCTTCGGGCTGATCGCCTATCTGGTCGGCAACAGCAAATTCGCCGACTACCTGGAAATCATCTATGTGCCCGGGACCGGTGAACTCGCGGTGTTCGCAGGCGCCCTATTGGGGGCGGGACTCGGCTTCCTGTGGTTCAACGCGCCGCCGGCCATGATCTTCATGGGCGATACCGGCTCGCTGGCGCTGGGCGGAGCGCTGGGCTCGATCGCCGTCGCCACCAAGCATGAGATCGTGCTGGCAATTGTGGGCGGGTTGTTCGTGGTCGAGACGCTGTCGGTGATCGTCCAGGTGATAAGCTACAAGACCACCGGCAAGCGTGTGTTCCGCATGGCGCCGCTGCATCACCATTACGAGCAGAAAGGCTGGGAGGAATCCACCGTCGTGATCCGCTTCTGGATCGTCGCGGTCATCCTGGCGCTGATCGGCCTTGCGACGCTGAAGCTGCGGTGATTTGGCGCGACTCGGGCTAGGGTTCGGGCATGATTCGCATCACCACATTCGCGGGACGGCGCGTGGCTGTGTTCGGCTTGGCGCGGTCCGGATTGGCTGCGGCGCGATCGTTGCTAGTGGGCGGAGCCGAGGTCGCCTGCTGGGATGACGGCGCGCGCGGGCGGGATGCTGCGGCGGCCGAAGGGTTGCCGCTGGCGGATTTGCGCGAGGCCGATTGGAGCAGGTTTTCCGCGCTGGTGCTGACGCCGGGGGTGCCGCTGACGCACCCCGAACCGCACTGGACGGTGAAGCGGGCCAAATCGGCCGGCGTCGAGGTGATCGGCGATACGGAGCTGTTTTTCAGGGAGCTGGCGACGCTGGGGCAAACTCGGCCGAGAGTGATAGGGATCACTGGCACCAACGGCAAATCGACGACAACGGCGCTGACGGCGCATCTGTTGCGGCACGCGGGCAAGCGCGTCGCCATGGGCGGCAACATCGGCGAGGCCGTGCTCGGCCTGTCGCCTTTCGCCGAGACTGATGTCTATGTGTTGGAACTGTCGAGCTATCAGATCGACCTGACGCCTGGCGCAGCGTGCGATGTCGGCATCCTGCTCAACCTATCGCCCGACCACCTCGACCGGCATGGCTCGATGGAGCGCTACGCCGAAGTGAAGGGGCGGCTGGTGGCCAATGCCGAAACGGCGATTGTTGGCTTGGACGATAGTCTTTGCTGGCAAATCGCCATAAATCGTTTGGAACGGAGCAATGAGCGGAGAACTATAGGCGTCCATGTCGCCTATGATCCGACACGAGCGTCGTCCTTCGACCCAATCAAGTCGGCGCCTCATCTGCTAAGTCCCGACCTAAAGCGCTTCCGTAATTTGGGCGGTGATCTTGTGGTCTTCACCGGCGCTGACTGGATTCTCCGTCACGACGAAACGATTCTTCCAGACGACGGGGATTTGCTTGCAACCCTAGGGGGTATTGACACGCTAAGGGGGCCGCACAACGGACAGAATGCTTCGGCTGCCTACTGTGCATGCGAGAGTCTAGGCATTGATGCGAAAACCCTTGAAGAAGGATTGGAGTCCTACCCTGGACTTGCGCATCGAATGGAAATCCTGGGTAGCATCGGCGCTTGCACCTACGTGAACGACAGTAAAGCCACCAATGCGGACTCTACCGCCAAGGCGCTGAACAGTTTCGCGGCAGGCATTCATTGGATTCTCGGTGGCAAATCGAAAGACGGCGGTATCGAAAGTCTCGAGCCGTACTTCCACAATGTCTCACATGCCTATCTGATCGGTGATGCTGCCGAGCAATTCGCTGAAACCCTGGCGAAACATCCTGCCATCACCCTGCACCGTTGCGGTACACTTGCGCGAGCTGTCGAGGAGGCCGCGCACACCGCTGGCGGCCGCCCGGCCACCGTCCTCCTCTCACCGGCTTGCGCGAGTTTCGATCAGTTCAAGGATTTTGAGGATCGCGGCGACCAGTTCCGCGCGCTGGTGGCGAAGCTGCCGGGGTTCGTTCCCTACGGGAGCGTCTGAGATGGCGGCGGCCTCCGGCGCGCAACCTGAGGCGCCAACCCCCTCATCCGCCCTTCGGGCACCTTCTCGCCACGGGAGAAGGCGGTGGAGCCGCAAGCGCGGTGGTAGGAGGCACAGAGAGCATGTCTCATTTTCAACTTTCCTGTCCCTACATAAGTTTCCGACGGGCGCGGCGTATTTGCCTTCTCCCATTGGGAGAAGGTGGCGCCCCTGCGCGGAGGCGCAAAAGCAAAATTGGGCGACGGATGAGGGGACAGGGCGTGCGGCCGGTGCGCTTCTGGTAGCCACGGCGCCTGCCTCAGGCAACGGCGGTGGCGCGGCATGAGACTCTCCCGCACCGACCGCTCGCTCCTTGCCGAATGGTGGTTCACCGTGGACCGGCCGCTGGCAGCGGCGATGCTCGCCCTCCTCGCCGTCGGATGCCTGGTGTCGCTCGCCGCCAGCCCGGCGGTGGCGATGCACAAAGGCCTCGGCGCTTTCCACTTCTTCCAGCGCCACATCGTCTTCGCGGCCCTTTCGGCGCCGGTCATGATGGCGCTCTCGTTTCTCGCCCCGGCGCAGATCCGGCGCATAAGCCTCATCCTGTTCGCCGTCATGCTCGCGCTGACGTTGCTGGTGCTCTGGACCGGCCCCGAGATCAACGGCGCGCGGCGGTGGGCGCAGCTGCTCGGGCAGCAGCTGCAACCTTCCGAGCTGTTGAAGCCCGCCTTCGTCGTGCTGTCGGCCTGGCTGTTCGCGCAATCGGCCAGGCGCGCTGATATGCCGGCGCTACCGCTCGCCATCGGCGTTTTTCTCGCCACCGCCACCGCGCTGGTGCTGCAACCCGACATCGGTCAGACCACGTTGCTAACGCTGGTGTGGGCGGCTTTGTTTTTCTTGTCGGGCGCGCCGTTGAGGCGTTTTGCTGTTTTGGTGGCCATCGCAGCCATCGCCGTTGCGACCGCCTACAGCACCCTCCCGCATGTAAAATCGCGCATCGATCGCTATTGGACCCCGTCCTCGGGCGATACCTACCAGATGGATCAGGCGCGAAAATCCATCATCGAGGGCGGGCTGTTCGGGCGCGGGCCGGGCGAGGGTCAGTTGAAGCTGGCGCTTCCCGATGCGCATACGGACTACGTGCTGGCGGTGGTCGCCGAGGAATACGGAACGTTGGCCTGCGTCGCTCTCATCGCCCTCTTTTCGGTCATCGTGTTCCGGGCGCTCGCCCGCGCGTGGGGCGATCCCGACCTGTTCCGGCGCTTCGCCAGCATCGGCCTCTCCCTGTTGATCGCGCTGCAGATGCTGATCAACGTCGGGGTGAGCGCCGGTCTGCTGCCCTCCAAAGGCATGACGTTGCCGTTCATCTCCTACGGCGGCTCGTCCAGCCTTGGTGTTGCCTTGACAATGGGCATGCTGTTGGCGCTGACGCGGGCGCGCCCGCAGGCACTGGCGCCGGCCAACAAATACGCCGACGAAGAACTGGGCCTCAGCGGCCGCAACGTCATGACCGTATTGTAGGATTCATGCCCGCTATCGACCAAAATCCCATTCTGCTCAGCGCTGGCGGCACCGGCGGACACCTGTTCCCGGCTTTTGCATTGGCCGAGGAACTGACTAGGCGCGGGCGGATTGTCGACGTCGTCACCGACGAGCGCGGCGACCGCTACGGGACGGGATTTCCTGGCCGCGCCATGCACCACGTCCCGTCCGCCACGTTCGCCAGCACATCGCCAGTCGCCATGGCGGGCACGGTGGCCACGCTGGGGCGAGGCGTGCTGGCGGCGCGCACGCTGTTGAAGAAGCTCAACCCCAGCGTCGTCGTCGGTTTTGGCGGCTATCCCACCATCCCGCCCCTGGTCGCAGCGATTTTCGCCGGCGTTCCCAGCGTCATCCATGAGCAGAACGCCGTCATGGGCCGCGCCAACCGCATGCTGGTGAAGCGCGTCACGGCGCTGGCGGCATCCTGGGAGGGGACCAAGAACATCCCCGAAGGAGCCCTTGGCAAGGTTCGGGTCACCGGCAATCCGGTGCGCGATGCGGTCATCGCCGCTTCGGCCGCGCCCTATCCGCAACTGGGCGCAAACGGTGAGGTGCACCTCCTCGTGTTCGGCGGCAGCCAGGGCGCGCGCTACTTTTCCGATACCGTCCCGCCGGCGCTGGCGGCACTTCCCGATGCGGCACGGCGTCGCCTGCGCGTCACGCAGCAATGCCGCGATGAGGACCTCGCGCGAGTCCGCACCGCATATGCCCAATCCGGGATAACGGCCGAACTCGCCCCATTTTTCAAAGATCTGCCCCGTAGCATGGCGGCGACACACCTTGTGGTTGCGCGCTCTGGCGCCTCCAGCGTAAGTGAACTCACGGTGTTGGGCCGCCCATCCATCCTGGTGCCTTTGCCACACGCGCTCGACAATGATCAGCTCAACAACGCCCAACGGCTTGCCGACGCGGGCGCGGCGTGGTGCATAGAACAGAAATCCCTGTCGCCACAGCGGCTGGGCGCTGAGATCATGGCGCTGATTGATTCGCCGGAGCGGCTCACGGCCGCGGCGGCGGCGGCAAAACGGGCAGGAAAGCCTGATGCCGTGAAGCTTCTGGCCGATCTGGTCGTTGAGCTGGCGGGGGCCGGCTAAATTCATTCCGGGGGAGTACCTTAGCATGCGTATGCCAAGCAACGCCGGGCCGTTCCACATCATCGGGATTGGCGGCATCGGCATGAGCGCAATCGCCGAGATCCTGATGGAACTCGGGTATTCGGTGCAAGGCAGCGACGGCAAGGAGAGCGCCAATGTGCGCCGCTTGCGCAACCGGGGTCTGCGGGTGTTCATCGGTCATGCCGGCGTCAATCTGATTGGCGCGCAGTATGTGGTTATTTCCAGCGCCATCAAGCCGGACAATCCCGAGCTGGTTGAAGCGCGCCGCCGCCGCCTGCCGGTGTTGAAGCGCGCCGACATGCTGGCAGAGTTGATGCGCATCCGCTCGACCGTGTCGGTGACCGGCACCCACGGCAAGACCACCACCACCTCGTTGATCGCCCATGTGTTCGAACAGACTGGCGCTGATCCGACGGTTATCACCGGCGGCATCGTCAATTCCTGGGGCACCAATGCGCGCCTGGGCAAGGGCGAATGGATGATCGTGGAGGCCGATGAGTCCGACGCCACCTTCATCCGCATCCCGACCCAGATGGGCGTCATCACCAACATCGATCCCGAGCACCTCGACTACTTCGGCACGGTCGAGAACATGGAAGCGGCGTACCGGACGTTTTATACGTCCATTCCGTTCTATGGCGTCGCCGTCACCTGCGTCGATCACCCCGTCGTGCGGCGCATGCTGAGCGAGGCGTCGAACGATATCTCGTGCAAGGTGCTCGGCTATGGCGTCGCGGATCACGCCGGCGTCAAGACCGACATCAAGATCGTCAACGTGCGGCCCGAGGCCACCGGCTCAAAATTCGATATCGAAATCGGCCAGCGGCTGAAGGGCGGGGCGCGGACGGTTCGCGACCTGTTCATGCCGGTGCCGGGCGCTCACAATGTGCTGAACGCGGCCGCCGCATTCGCGATCGCCTCCGAAGCTGGCATTCCGGACGAGGACATTCTGCCGGCGCTCGCCAGCTTCTCGGGCGTCAAGCGCCGGTTCACGGCGACCGGCAATTGGAACGGCGTCGCCTTCTACGACGACTACGCACACCATCCCGTCGAGGTTGCCGCCGTGCTGAAGGCCGCGCGCGCGACCACCAAGGACCGCGTCATCGGCATTTTCCAGCCACATCGCTACAGCCGCGTGTCGAGCCTGTTCGACGACTTCTGCAACGCCTTCAAGGACGCCGACGTGGTGATCGTAACGCCCATCTATTCGGCCGGTGAAAAGCCGATCGCGGGCATCGACCATCACGCCGTCGCCGAGGGCATTCGCAAGGCGGGCCATGCCAATGTGCACGTGGTCGACAAGGAAGACGACCTCGTGCCGCTGGTGCGCGCCCTGGCGCACGCGGGCGATGTGGTGATTGGCCTGGGCGCGGGCACCATCACCGACTGGTCGTACGCGCTGCCCGAGCTCTTGTCGGGCGATCAGCGCAAGGTGGCCGCCGGGGGATCGCATTGAGCGGAGCCGGGCTCCTTGCCGACCTGCAAAGGGCCGCGCCGGATCTGCGCGGCCGCCTGTCGGCTGGCGTCATGTTGGCTGACGTAACCTGGTTTCGCGTCGGCGGCCCCGCCGAGGTTATGTTATCGCCCGCCGATGAGGCGGATCTGGCCTATTTTCTCGGCGCCATCCCCGCCGAAGTGCCCGTCACCGTCATCGGCCTGGGGTCAAACCTGCTGGTGCGCGATGGCGGTGTAAATGGCGTGGTCATCCGCCTGGGGCGCGGCTTTAACGAAGTGGTCGCCACTGGCGAGAACCAGTTGCGCACCGGCGCCGCAGTGCCGGACCAGAAGTTCGCCAAGGCTGCGGCCGATGCCGGAATCGCCCGTTTCGCCTTCTATCGCGGTATTCCTGGCTCTATCGGCGGCGCGCTGCGCATGAATGCCGGGGCCCACGGCGCCGAAACCAAGGACGTGCTGGTGAGCGCCCGCGCTGTCGATCGCGCGGGCCGCATTCACGATCTGTCGCTCGCTGATATGGCGTACACCTACCGCCACTGCCTTGCGCCAGACGACTACATTTTCACCTCCGCGCTCTTTCAGGGCGAACCCGGCGATCCCAAGGCCATCCTGGCCGAGATGGACGAAGTCGCTCAGTACCGTGAGGACAAGCAGCCGGTGAAGGCGCGCACGGGCGGCTCCA
>JAYUAJ010000264.1:0-4354 GCA_043741375.1 Hyphomicrobiaceae bacterium
GCGGTACCGGCGCGACCGATTGGCGACGGTGACGCTGCTCGCGGCCCAGGCCGATTTCACCGAGGCGGGGGAGTTGACGCTGTTCGTCAACGAAGCGCAGATCTCGTTCCTGGAAGACCTGATGTGGGAGCAGGGCTTCCTCGATGCGTCCCAGATGGCTGGCGCCTTTTCGCTGCTGCGCTCGGCCGATCTCATCTGGTCAAAACGCGTCCGCGAGTATCTGCTCGGGGTTCGCGAGCCTATAAATGATCTCATGGCGTGGAACGCAGACGGCACCCGGCTGTCGTACCAAATGCACTCGGACTATCTGCATAAATTGTTCCTCGACAACGATCTTGCCGAAGGCCGCTATACGGTCGGCGGGCGGCCGATTTCGATTGGCGATATTCACGCGCCAATGTTTCTGGTGTCGACCGAATACGATCATGTGGCGCCGTGGCGATCAGTCTACAAATTGCACCTGTTCGCAGACAGCGACATCACTTTCGTGCTGACCAATGGCGGGCACAATGCGGGCATTGTCTCGGAGCCCGGGCACGCAGGGCGGCGCTATCGCATCGCGACCAAACTGGAGGCCGACACCTATCTCGATCCCGAGACATGGCTGGCCGCTCATCAGCCGCAGGCCGGATCCTGGTGGCCGGAATGGTGGCGTTGGCTGGGCGAGCGCTCAGGTCCACCGGTGCGGCCGGCCTTCAAGGCCCAGCCATTCGTCGCATACGACGCGCCTGGAGCCTATGTATTGGAGCGTTAGCTTGATCGTCCGCCGGCCTCGTGGTCGTGGCGGCCAATCAGGAAATCGACTGGCAGGTCGAGCCGGGTCGCCCTGGCAGAAACATCCGGCGGCAACGCCGAACCGGCAGGAATATTGCTGTGATCACCGCCCACATGTCGCGCGTTGTGCTGACTGCGAGCTTGTGCATCGCCTCGTCGCGCACAGACAGCCGCGCGTCCGACATGCCATCCGTCATGTCGACGGGCGCCACGCACCATCGCCGAGTCGCCCCGTTGATTTGAGGATCAGCCGAATGTAGCGAGCTCGCCTGCTGCATTCAGACATGGGTCGAATGTCGTGCCGCACGCATCGAGGCGCTTGCGGCTTCGGCGCCGCCCAACATGGCGCCTGTGAAGCCGCCACCGGAGGTGTATGCCGAGGCCAGCCACAATCCGCTTATGGTCGTGCGCGGTCCTTGGCTAAGTGTCTCCCCCAGCGACCCTTCCGGAGCAAAGCCGTAGACCGAGCCGCCAGGCGTGTTGAGGTAATGCTGCATGGTTTCGGCGGTCGCCATCTCGCGATGGACAACGGCGTTCGCGATACCCGGGAACTGGCGGTCGACGTCCCCGACGAGGGCCGCCATCCAACCCTCCTTGTGCGCCTTGCGGGCTTCGGGGCCAAAGCCAGACCAATTGGCGATCCGGTCCGCGCCACAGAACGTCACCACCGATGGCCCATCCGGATTGAGCCCGCTGTCGATCTGCCGATAGTCCACGAATACGTAGGGCGGCATCCGCTTACCCGGCTCCTCTCCGATGATCGCCGCCGCCTCGCGCGTCTCTGCCAGGGACGACATCCAGTCTGGCAGGATGAAGGTTGAATACCGGCCAACGCCGAACTCCCTGGCCGGGCGGTTGAGACCGAGAGAAACCGTCCACAGTGAGATCGACGGGCGGCGATTGGCGTAAGGAGCAAGAAACGCGGCGCGCAATTCTTCGGGCAGCATTCTGGCGAGCCGTTGCGGTGCGGCGTTGCCAAGCACGATCGAAGCCAAGTCGGTTCGAGGATCAAGGCCATCGCGTGCAGCATGACGAACCCCGCTGGCGCGGCCGTTCTCAACGACAATGGCGTTGACGTCCCGTCCGGTCTCAACCGTTCCGCCGGCCTTCTTGATCAGTGCGACCAACTGATCGCTGAGAGCCTGCGAACCGCCTCGCACATAGCGTCCGCCGATCAAAAAAGATGCTTGGGGGACTGCAAATCGCAGAAACGACATCCGGTCCGGATCGTCGTGGTAGTAAACGAGATTGGCGGTGAGCGCCAATTTCACCGCCTCGTCATCGCCAAACAATTCGCGCAGCACTTCGCCAAGCGTCGCGCGGCCATCCCGTATCAGCGGCCACAGCCTCCGCACCGCCTCGGGTGCGTGCAGCAGCCACCAGCTTCGATCATCGCGGTGATGGGCGCCGAGAGAGGCCGCGCCGCGCAGCGCTCGCAGACGCTGGAAATACTCGCCCAGTGCGTCTCGATGCTGGGGAAATCTGGCAATCGCCACGGCTTGGGCCGCCTCAAGACCATGCGGTAGCACAAACGGGGCGCCGACCGGACCGCCCCGAACCTCGTAGAAATCGCCAACGTCAACGAATTGCAGATCGTGATCGAGCCCCAGGGTTCGCAGCAACGGTTGCTTTGGATCGGCCTCGTCAAAACCATCCATCTCGTGGAGCGAGGTCTCGATGGCAAGTCCATTGTGATGGAACACGGTCGCCGCGCCACCAGGGGTCTGATTGCGCTCCAGGACCAGGACGCGCAGCCCGGCTTTGACACACAGGGCACCCGCCGTGAGACCACCCAATCCCGCACCAATGACGATCGCGTCGAACCTGTCGCGCATGTCGAGGGCCTCCATTTGCGCGGATGCTCACCGGGAAACGCGATCGCGGCATTGATCGATATCATGGAGTTCTGCCTCCATAGCCCCGCGCGCAGGCGCGCTGACTAGGCCGACTGGTGTTCTAATCCAGAGGTCAGCACATAACGCAACTGATAATGTACCGGCCGATCACAGAGAGGGACGCAACAGTTCCTGCTGATTTCTGGCGCTGCGCCGATCGCGGTGGTCATCATCGGCGGTTTGCTACTTCAGTTCCGCTGAGTGACCCTCACGCCGTCCGCCACGCGATCGCTAGGATGCAGCACGACGCTGTCGGTCTCGGCCAAGCCGGAGAGAACCTCGGCGTGGTCGGTGTTGCGATGGCCGAGTTCGATGAGCTGCAGCTTGGCCCGGCCGGCCACGACCTTGAACACGGCCCAGCGGTCGCCTTCGCGGAACAGCGCGCCGAGCGGTACACGGAGCGCCTCGCCCGAGCGCCAGACCAGGATGCGCACGAAGACGCGGAAGTCATGCCCGAGCGCCGCCCGTTCAGCGTTGGGGCTGAGCAGATCCAACAAAGTCTTTACACGCTGCTCCTCGATTCCCAGGGCTGACACCTTGGTGAAGCCGGTCGGCTCGATGCGCCGCACCTTGGCGAGGAGCGGATTGGGGCCGCCCCAGCCATCGATCACGGCTTCGGCCCCGGTCTGCACTTTGACCGCGTCAGCCGAAAGGAGATCGACGGTGATCTCAAGATTCTTGAGATCGCCAATCTCCATTAGCGGCGTACCCTGCGGAACAGGCGCTTCGCTCTCGGCGGGAACACGCAAAACCTTGCCATCCGCCGGCGCCTTTATGGTGATCGGCGAGACGGACGTCGCCGGCCCCTCGGGCCCGAGCAGCCGCGCGCGCCGAGCGCAGCTCGTCCTGGCGCACCTGCACGGCGGACTGCGCGCTTGCCACGGCGGCCCGCCGGATGCGCGCATCGGTGTTGGCGCGGTCCAGAACTCGCTCGGCCGCGAACCCGCGTTTGGCCAGATCGGACGTGCGCTTCAGGTCCAACTCGGCCATCGCCGTTTCGGATTCGGCGCGCGTGAGTTCGCTCCCCGCCAGCCGCACGGCTTTTTCCGCCGCCGACACCTGCGCCTCCAGATCGCTTCGGGTTCTAAGGTCGAGCAGCGGCGGCGCGCTGGGGGTCATCATGGCCACTTCAGTCTGGCCCGCGCGTACATCGTCGCCGACGTGCAAGAAGCCGCGCAATATTTTGCCCCCGATAGGCGCCGAAACAACGTAAACCTCTTTGATGCGCGTCTTGCCTTCCTCGTCCACCGTTACGCGCATTTCTCCGCGCGATATCTTTTCGATATCGACCGGGACGGGTTTGGGCAGCAGCGCGTAAATCAGCCCGCCGAGCACCGCCAGCGCGACAACGCCAAGCCCCGGACCCCGAAGGGCCGAGCAGCACCACCAGTTCGCCCGCATAGAGCTTGAGGTCAACGCCGCGCAAAGCGTGAACTTCGAGGTCCCGGTGCGATAGACTTTGGAGAGCCCCTTCGCCTCGAAGATGGCTTTGGCGGTTGTGGTCACGAGGCGGTCGTCCCGTTCCAATTGGCACGTTGCGAACTTCAACCGGCGCGGAGTCACCGAAGGCCGGAAGTCAGCCGGTAACTGGCTCATAGCTAACGAGCAGCGAAGTCGCAGTGACCCACGTCAAAGCCGGCCGGCACTCGCTTCCGATCTGTTGGCGTGCTCAGCGATTGGTCTGC
>JAYUAJ010000265.1:0-4343 GCA_043741375.1 Hyphomicrobiaceae bacterium
TCAGTTGGGCCAATTGGGTAACACGACGGCCGTTGCCGACCGGCTGCAAACATACTCAGGAATGTGGCGACAGGACGCTAGGGCGATTGCAACTCACAAGTTCGATATGCCGGCCTAAATAGGCTAAGGCTGCAGCCGACTCCATCCGTAGCGGCACGAAATCGCGCCGAGTGAGGCATTACTGCACCGGGGCGGGGATGCTGAGACCGAAGACGGTGGCGATACCTTTGTCTCGCTCGGTGAAATACGCATCGATCGCCGCAGCAATGCCTGCCGCAATCTTGGCTTGTCCGGCGGACGTTTGCAGTCGGATCGAGTCGCCTTTGTTGTTCATGTAGCCCGTTTCAACCAGCATGGCGGGCACTTCGGGCGACTTCAGGACATAAAAACGCGCCGACCGGTTCGGCTGCAGGGTCAGAGGCGTAAAGGACCGCAGTTTTGTCACGGCCTGCTCAGACAACACCTGTTCCAGCGCCTTGGTTTCCGCGCGCGCCCACTCCAGCCCGATGTTGCTGACCGAATTGCCTTCGTCTGACGGCAGCGCCTCACCCGCCAACTGATCGGACATGTTTTCCTTCATTGCGACGATACGCGACTCTTCGTCCGACGCGGTTTCCGAGCGTGTGTATACGGTTGCGCCACTGACCGGCTGCCAGCGGCGTGCGTTGGAGGTCGAATCGGCATGGATCGAGACCAGTAAATCGGCGCGGCGCTTTTCGGCGTGATCGACCCGGCCTGATAGTGTGATGAACACGTCAGTGTCGCGTGTCATGGAGACTTTGTAGCGCCCGGACGCCAGCAGCAGGTCGCGCACTTTTTGGCTGATCGCGAGCACCGTATTCTTTTCTTCTCCGCCATCGGGACCGACCGCGCCCGAATCTGGCCCGCCGTGGCCCGGATCGAGAACGACAAGCGGTATCGAGCGCCGAAGTCCAGATTCAGCAGGTTGGGGGATCTCGACGGACGCGGCTACCGGCGCCGGTTTGGCGGCTTTGACGACGGCACGGCGTGGCAGATGGGCAAGAAAGGTCTTGGCGTCGGTCGCGCTCAAAGCGATCTTGAACGTCGCAGTGCCCTGGCCATCCTTGGACAGAATACCCGCGCTTTCCACAAGAACCGGCCCTGCCGTATTTACAACCAGCCGTGAATGGCCTGGTCCGACCATGCCGTAGCGATAGTCGGTAACAACGCCCAGCCCTTGAATGCCGGCCCCTTTGGGCAGTCGAAACTCAACCGCAGGCATGTCAATGACAACCCTGTATGGATTATCGAGGGCGAACACTTTGTAGTTAATCGGATGGTTAAGATCGATGCTGAGGATGGTGCGACTGGCGTCGCCGGCAAGCTGAGCGCTGAGCGCAACCGGTTCAACTGAGGACGCAACTGCGGGTGTCGCGCAGCTCAGCCCTTCCATCAGAACCAGCCCGAGCAAAAAATCCTTCCACATCGCGACGTTCATCCCCATCGTCCGGCGCCGGACTCACGTACCACCTGCCAAGAGTCGCAAACCATCGTTAACCGGCGATAAAGCCGATAGACCCGATATCGGGCGTCATTGAGGCTTGGCCGATACGCGGGACGTTGTTTTGGTGTTTGGATCAATTGTAATTCCTTGATCCGACGCGCCGCTGCGTCTATATAAAGGCGGTGCGTCCTTCCCCAAAGCCGTGCCAACGCCGCACCTAGCGCTTTGTGTTCTTGCGCCTTTCGCGCAAAAACGTTTGGCAGCGGCAGGCATACCACCAAGGGGCAGGATGAGGCGGCGGTTCGCGTGCTCGATCTGCGCCAACGACCGGGGTCAGTTCTTGCCATCGGTCAATGCCAGCGAGCAAGCTTTCAGGACCTTACGCCCGACAATATTTTTGCAGTGAATTCGCGCTCGCACATGAAGCGAATCTGGGATTTCATTGCATGGCATCGGCTACGGGGCTCGCACGCTCCCAGGCCGCACTGGCAGCAGCCCGTCGTTTAGGGCGCTGCATCGACGCGGAGCGGGACGAAGTCGCTGCGCAAAGATTGATGGAACGCCGGCTCCCATAACGCCCGTCGGGCGAAATTGGTTTCCGGATCTATGGACACCATGACCTACCTGCATTGTTCCGCTGATGACCGTTCCGCCAGAAAGCCCATCTGGGCTTGGCGGTACGCGTTGGCCGCTTGCGCTCGTGCCAGCGGTAATCGCCCGTTTGGCGGCGCGACGGACATTGCCAACATCACAACTGCGCCGGCCGCGACAAGGGCCGCCCTCCCTGACCTAGCGTTGTGGAGCGCGAGCACTCCTGGCTTTGCGCCAAGGACATATACAAATGACCGCAGACAAGATGCTTATCGATGCAGCGCACCCCGAGGAGACCCGGGTCGTGGTGCTGCGGGGCAACCGCATTGAAGAATTCGACTTCGAAAGCGCAGCAAAAAAGCTGCTGCGCGGCAATATCTATCTGGCCAAGATCACACGTGTAGAACCGTCGCTGCAGGCCGCCTTCGTCGACTACGGTGGCAACCGGCACGGGTTCCTCGCCTTTAGCGAGATCCATCCGGACTATTACCAGATCCCGGTTGCTGATCGGCAGGCCCTTTTGCGTGAGGAGGCCGAGGCCGCCGAAGCAGAGGCGCGCCAGGAAGCCAATGAGATTAGCCGCTCGCACGGTCGCGACCGCCAGCCGGAACAAGCTGATGAGGCTGGATTAGAGGGGACGGAGGGTGCTCTCGAAGTCGGCGGTGATGAGGCCGGACCGCCAGAATTCGAAGAAGTCGGCGGCGGCTCGGTGCCCTGGGACGTCGAAGAGCCTGCTGGCGGCGGGCACGACGGTCAGCCGGCCATGGCGGATCGCCGCAACGATCCAGTGATCCGATCGGCCGTGCCATTGTCGGAGCTGATTCCCCAGGTCGAGGCGGCGGCCCGAGAGGCCGACTGGCAAGAGCAGCCGACCGTGCACGACGTTAGCGGCGAGCCCGCCCACGGCGATCATGGCCTCGATCAATCGCATCATGCCGATCACACTGACGCCCAGCCGGCCATGGACTCGCAGCCGATGGCTGGCGCCGATGGCGCAAGCGCTGCGGCGCACGATGAAACGGTTGAGGAAACCGCAGCCCGCCGCCGCAGGCCGCGGCGTGCGAGCTACAAGATTCAAGAAGTCATCAAGCGCCGCCAGATCATCCTGGTGCAGGTGGTCAAGGAAGAGCGGGGCAACAAGGGCGCTGCTCTTACAACCTATCTGTCGCTCGCCGGCCGCTACACGGTACTGATGCCCAACACCGCTCGTGGTGGCGGCATCTCACGCAAAATCACTAATGCTGTCGATCGCAAGCGTCTGAAGGAAATCACCAGCGAGCTGGAAGTGCCGCAAGGCATGGGCCTAATCGTGCGCACCGCCGGCGCCTCGCGCGCTGTCGCCGAGATCAAGCGCGACCACGACTATCTGTTGCGCTTGTGGGAAAGTGTGCGCGACCTGACGCTGAAATCGTCCGCCCCCGCATTGGTTTACGAAGAAGGCAGCCTGGTGAAGCGCTCGATCCGCGATCTCTATTCCAAGGAGATCGACGAGGTCGTGGTCGCGGGTAAGGAGGCGTACGAAAGCGCCTCGGAATTCATGGGCATGCTGATGCCCAGCCACGCCAAGAACGTGAAGTTCTACGACCAGGCTGAGCCGCTGTTTGCTCGCTACCAAATCGAGCGGCAGCTGAACGCCATGTATTCGCCGCAGGTGACCCTGCGCTCGGGCGGCTACATCGTCATTAATCAGACCGAGGCGCTGGTCGCCATCGACGTCAACTCGGGCAAATCCACGCGCGAGCATTCGATCGAAGAGACGGCCCTTGCGACCAACCTCGAAGCCGCCGACGAGATCGCCCGCCAATTGCGTCTGCGCGATTTGGCCGGACTGATCGTCATCGACTTCATCGACATGGAGGAGCGGCGCAACAACCGCTCGGTTGAGCGCCGCATGAAGGACGCGCTACGCTTTGACCGCGCGCGCATCCAAGTCGGCCGCATCAGCCATTTCGGCCTCATGGAAATGTCGCGCCAGCGGCTGCGCACCGGCGTGTTGGAAGGCTCGACCAGCCAGTGCCCGCATTGCATGGGCTCGGGCGTGATCCGCTCGACCGAGTCGGTTGCTCTGGCTGTGTTGCGCGGCCTGGAAGACAGCCTGATGAGCGGAAATCCCCGCCACCTGCGAGCGACGACGCCAATTAATACCGCGCTCTATCTGCTGAACGATAAGCGCGCCTACCTGCGCGACATCGAAAGCCGCTACGGCATCACCGTCCAGATCGACGCCGACAGCACCATGCAGGGCGCCAATTATCGCATCGACACGATGGCAGGCGGTCCAGCAGTC
>JAYUAJ010000266.1:0-1744 GCA_043741375.1 Hyphomicrobiaceae bacterium
GCTCGCGAGGCCTGGAGGGCCGCGGCGCAGAAAACCGTCGACAACGCCCAGATGCGCTACTTTATCGTCCACATTCACAAACTTCTCGACCCCGCTGCAGAAGCGAAATCCAAGACCTAAGCGCAAAGCGAGGAACGACGTTGCAAAAAGGTCCACTTGCCACCGGGGAGACCAAGTCGCTCCCCAAGAGTTCGCTGCATCTGCTCGGCCGGTTCTGGAACGAGTGGATGGCCAAGCGCTGGCGCGACATCCTGTTGTCGCTGCTGCTGATGGCTCTGCTGGCGGCAACCACCGGCGCCTACAGCGAAATCGTCAAGCGGGCGTTCAACGCGCTTGGCACGGGCAAACCGGAGCCCGCAGCGCTGACCTTCGTGATGGTCGCGATCGCGGTTATGACGATCCTGCGTGCGCTGTTCATGTATCTGCAGACCATCGTTACCAACCGTACCGTGAACCGGGTGGGCGTGGACCTGCAGCGGCACGTCTATGCTCACATGCTGGCGGCTGACTACGAACGCATCGGCCGCGAGACGCCGGGGCATCTGATCTCGCGCCTGACCAACGACGTTGGCGCCGTCCAGGGTGTGACGGTGGCGCTGGCCAACTCGTCGATCCGTGACGTGCTTACGGTCATCGCGGTGGTGGGTTGGATGATCTGGACCGACTGGGGCCTGACGCTGCTGGTGCTCGGCGTTTATCCGATTGCCGCGCTGCCCATCCTTGCCATCAGCAACCGCCTTCGGACGGTGGCCAAGAGCACTCAGACGGAGTTGGCGGAAAACACCTCGCATCTCGCCGAGAGTCTGTCCGGTATCCGCCTCATCAAGACCTACCGGCTGGAGGACTACGCCGAGGATCGCACCAACACCAGTTTCGAGCAGATCAACAAGCTGCGCATGAAAGCGGTGCGGGCCAAGGGCGCGGTCGATCCGATGCTGGAGGTGCTGGCCGGATTTGCGCTGGCCGGCGTGACGGCTTTTGTCGGCTACCGCATGTCGTTGGGCGTCAGCTCGATCGGCGATTTCATGGGCTTCATCACGGCGCTGATGCTGGCCGCCAAACCGATCCAGGGTTTTGCCGGTCTGCCGCCGAAATTGCAGGAGGGCCTGGCCGCCCTTGAGCGCATGTATGAGTTGCTGGACGAACACCCCCGCATCGTCGATGCGCCGGACGCGCAGCCGCTGCAGATCGGCAAGGGAACGATCCGGTTCGAGCAGGTCCGGTTCGCCTATGGCAACGAGGCCCCGGCGGTGAGCGATTTTTCGCTCGAGGTGGCGGGGGGGACCACCGTGGCGCTGGTCGGAGCGTCCGGCGCGGGCAAATCGACCATCATCAATCTGGTGCCGCGGCTGTTCGACGTCACGGGGGGCGCCATCCGCATCGATGGCCAGGATGTGCGCGGCGTCACGATCGCCTCGCTGCGCGACGCCATCGCGCTGGTCAGCCAGGACGTCACGCTGTTCAACGATACCGTGCGCGCCAACATCGTGCTCGGCCGGCTGGATGCGAGCGAGGCCGACATCCGGGCGGCGGCCCGGGCGGCGGCGGCCGAGGACTTCATTTCCGCCATGCCGCAGGGCTTCGATACCGTGATCGGCGACCGCGGCATGCGTTTGTCCGGCGGGCAACGGCAGCGCCTGACCTTGGCCCGCGCCATCCTGCGCGATGCGCCGATCCTGCTGTTGGATGAGGCGACATCGGCGCTGGATGCCGAAAGCGAACGGGCGGTGCAGCAGGCAGTGGA
>JAYUAJ010000267.1:0-10059 GCA_043741375.1 Hyphomicrobiaceae bacterium
TCAACGGCCGGACCGCCCTGGCAGCCATCACCCAAGCCCTCGCCGCCGGCGCCCTTGCCGTAGCGTGATCAGGCGGCATGGGGTGAGCAGTTACGTTTCTTCATCGTAACATCTCTTGCATTTATTGTGATTCATATGCGCGATGGGTTCGCGAGCGTAGCCGGTTTGAGGTATTGCTTAGCTCACCCGTTAGGTTTTGAATGTTCCATCACGGCTATCGAGGCAGAGGCCCAGCCGGATAAGAAGAAGGAACTTGAGAGGCTGCTTGCGCCGTATCAGAAGATTCACTGGGGCGTTAAATGACGAAAAATGTTCCGACTTGGCGGTGATTGAAGACGTAAAACCTGCACCTCCGCAAACACCGCCATGATCGGTCCTACCCGCACAAATGCCCAGCATCCCACAGCGTCCACGACTTATGCGTGCGCTGATTGGTCGTCCGATAGAGCAGGCTCGGGACCTCTGTCCGCTGGCACCCGCGATAAACCTGCACCAGGCACACCCGCACCGGATCGCCACGCAGGGATTGCGCGATACTGCGGACATAGCCGTAAGACACCTGGTGTCCGCCATTGGCGAAATCGACGGCGCTGCCGAGCGTTGCGTTTGGCCGGATTTTCGGATGCCGGGGATCGAACAGGCGCACGCCGACATGGGCGACGGTGGTCGTTGTACACTGACCCACCTGCCGGGGCAGGGGCGCGGCGGCGAGCGGCCGGGCGATGCTGGCGGACAGAGCAAGGGCAGCAAGACTGACATGGCAGAGCGTCCGGACTGAGGCGTTCATGCGGTTGCTCCCGTGCAGGACTTGGCGGAGAAACGCGGTAGGCCCCCTTAACTTAGCACTGTCATGAGCATTCGGGGAGTCCCTCAAGAGCGGCCGCCGAGTCTTCCACGGCTCCCTAGCCGTTCGCGGGCAATTGACTGCCTGTTGATCGCGGATCGGTCTATGATTTCAGTTGCATTAGGGCCCGGACCCACGGGCCGGGAACGCCGCCGGGAGGCGCCGATGACAGTCGAACAGCCACCAGGAAAGACCGCCTTCGTCATTGCCGGCGGAGGTAGTTTTGGCGCTGTGCATGTCGGCATGTTGCGCGCTCTGGTTGATCGCGGCGTCACGCCCGATCTCATCGTCGGTTCGTCCGTGGGCGCGATGAATGGGGCCTATTTCGCCTTCGCACCTGATGTTGCCGGTGTGCGTAAGCTCGAAGGTATTTGGCGTGGCCTGTCGCGCCGCGACATCTTTCCTGTCAGTCTGCATACGCTTACCAATCTCGCCTTCAAGGGCGAATTTGGCATCGAAACCTCGGGGCTCCGGCGTCTGATCGATGCGCACTTACCGTGTGCCAACCTGGAGCAGGCGCGGGTGCCGGTGCATGTGGTCGCGACCGACTTTCTCACCGGCGAGGCCGTCGTCATGGCCGACGGGCCCGTGGCCGATGCGGTGATCGCCAGCTGCGCCATACCAGGGGCGTTCGCGCCGGTGGCGCGCCGCAATCGCTTTCTGACCGACGGGGCCGTTGCGTCCAACACGCCGATCACGGTGGCCGCTGACCTCGGGGCAACGCGGATCATCGTGCTGCCGACCGGGTTCGCGTGTGCGTTGCGGGCGCCGCCGCGAGGCGCCATTGCCCACGCGTTGCACGCCGTGACGTTGTTGATCGCGCGTCAGCTGATCAGCGATCTGCGGGTCGTCAGCGCGCGGGCGAACATCTCCATCATCCCGCCGCTGTGCCCATTGGATGGCGCCGCGCATGATTTTTCGCACAGCGCCGAGCTTATCGAGAGGTCCGCAAAGAGCACAGCACACTGGCTCGAGAGTGGCGGCCTCGACCGGCATGACGTGCCGGGGGAGATGGAAGCGCACGGGCATCATTGAGCCCGCATGCAGGCCTCGAAACAAAAACGCCAGGCACGAGCCTGGCGCTGAACCAAGTACGGCTGCCGGCCCGCCGGCCCCTTAGCGGGAGTAGAATTCCACCACCAGATGCGGCTCCATCTGGCAGGCGTAAGGGATGTCGGCGAAGGCCGGCACGCGCAGGAATTTGGCCGTGAACTTGTTGTGGTCCACGTCCAGATAGTCCGGCAGGTTGCGCTCGGCGCTCTGCACCGCGTCCAGAACCATTGGCAGCGCGCGGGCTTTTTCCTTTACCTCGACGACATCGCCGATCTTGCAGCGATAGCTCGGGATATTCACACGCCGACCGTTCACTTTGACATGACCGTGGTTCACGAACTGGCGTGCGGCATAGGTCGTCGGCACGAATTTGGCGCGGTAGACGATGGCGTCCAGACGGCACTCAAGCAGGCCGACCAGATGCTCGGAGGTGTCGCCCGTACGGCGCGCGGCCTCGTAGTATACGGCCTTGAACTGCTTCTCACCGATCGAGGCGTAATAGCCCTTCAGCTTCTGTTTGGCCTTCAGCTGGGTGCCGTAGTCCGTGATCTTGCCGCGGCGGCGTTGGCCGTGCTGGCCGGGGCCGTATTCGCGCTTATTGATTGGGCTCTTCGGCCGGCCCCACAGATTTTCACCGAGGCGGCGGTCGATCTTGTATTTGGCGCTGACGCGCTTGGTCATAGGTCGTCTCCAGAGAAAAATCAGGGTCGGTAGAGAAACGAAGCACACCTTCCTCTGCTAACCGCTGGGAGCGGTCCGCCGACAGGAGACCAAGCCACAACGGCCCAGACCCCACAGGGGCGCGAAACAAAACGCGGGCCTAATTGGCCCGCGCTGGCAGCCTTATCGGGACAATCAGCCCCGCTGTCAACTTTTGACGTAGATGTCGATCTTTTCCAGCAGTGCCTTCTTCTCGTCGTCCGAGCAGGGCTTCACCGTCGAGAGCTTTTCGTTCGGGATGGTCTCGACCTTCTGATCGTCGCCCTGCTGTGTGATCTTGATCGAGCCGGTACCGAACTGCACTACGAACAGATGCAGTTGCTTGATGTAGAGCAGCTGCTTGTCGTTCCACTTGTTGGCGTCAACCTGGTGCTTCACCAGCGCCTGGTAGTTGGCGCTCTGTTTGTCCATCAGGTGGCAGGTCTGCGCGCGCGCCGAATTGTAGGCAATCTTGACCACCTCCCGGGCATCCTCGACCGGAATGAGATAGTCGTCCGGCTTTGTGTGATCGATCACGATCACCTTCTGCTCGGCGGTGGTAAATTTGTCCGGCAGCATACCAAATGCTGCTTTCATCAGCCAGTTTACGGTCTTGTCGCTCAGTTCCTCGGCCTGCGCGGTGCTGCCAAATGCACTGCCCACGACTATCAGCCCGCCGAGTACGCCCAATCGAACCAGCGAAAACATGTTTTTTAATGCCCTCATCGACATTCACCCAGCCCCGTGTTTTCAGCAGTTACGCTCGTGTTTGATGTGCCATGGGACAAACGCCAAAACGGGGCGGAACTAAGGCTGTCGCGGGCGGGCCCTGTGTGCGCCGGTGAGCGAGGCGATTATGCCACGCAAGGTGTGGACTTCTTGCTCAGTCGCCTCCATGCGCTCCAACATGGTGCGGATGTTGCGCACCATTACGATGCGCTTTTCCGGCGGTTTCAAGAAGCCGGAAGCGTCCAGCTCGCGTTCGAGATGCTCGAACAGGCCAAGCAACAGCTCCTTGGTCGCTGGCAGGTTGCCACGCCGGTTGAGGCCCGGTTCGAGCGGTGTTTCCTTCGCGGTCACCCGGCCCAACGTGCCCTTCTGCGACTGTTTGAGCCACTCATAACCTACTAAGAGGGCGGCCTGCGCCAGGTTAAGCGACGCAAAGCGCGGATCGACCGGGACCATCACGACGGCATCGGCGATGGCGATGTCATCGTTTTCCAGGCCCTGGCGCTCGGCCCCGAACAGGACACCCACGCGTTGACCGTCCGCGATGCGGCGCGCCATTTCGGCGGCGGCCTGCTCGGGGGTCAGCACAGGTTTGCGCATCTGGCGCTGCCGGGCCGTGGTCGCGCACACCCAGTTGAGATCGCCGACGGCTTGGGCGAGGTCGGGATGGTTGGTGGCCTGGTCGATGACATGGTTGGCACCCGAGGCCGCCGCGCGCGCCTTTTCGTTCGGCCAGCCGTCGCGCGGTGCGACCAGGCGGAGGTCGTCGAGCCCGAAATTGGCCATGGCGCGCGCTACCATGCCGATATTGTCGGCCATCTGGGGGGTGACCAGGATGACCGCCGGGCCCTCACCCATGGACCCGTCGGCGAGCATCTTCTTGGGGCGCGGATCGTCTTGTTTTAGCAGCCGGCGATGGACACGTCGGGCCAGAAACCAAGTTTCCTCGGCAACCCAGGATGAGGTCAAAGCGGCCAACGAGAGGGCGGTAAGGGTTGTCGTCCCGGTTCCGTGCAAGGTGAGCCCGGTGTCAGTCAGCGTGATGGTTGCAAACTGGCGGCAGAAGTCGTCGAGGGTGAGAACGGACTCGTGGGTCTGGCGCTTACGGCACCCCTGGCAGAACGCGCCCAGCGCGTCGCAGCGCTCGGAGGCGCAGAAATCGACGGCGTCATTGATGGCTTGGCGGCTGAGCGACGGGTCGGCGAGCGCAGCCGCAGCCGCAGCATTGCCGTCGTATGCGGCCTTGATGATGGCGCGAATGGGAAGCGACGTGCCGGGAACCGTGGGTTCGTCCGAAACAGCACTGATGGTGTGGGGCGTGGTCATTGGCCCGATATAGCCGACTCGGTGATCTCCGTGTCAACGGAGGGCAGTCCGTGCTATTGAGATTGCATGTCACTCGCCGAACACAAGCCGCACATGAGCTACGACGAGTTCCTGGCCTGGTCGCTCAGGCAGGAACGCGGGCGGTACGAGTTCGTCGACGGGGAGATCATTGAGATGCCGTCGGAGGGGGCGAGGCATAATTTGGTGAAGCACGCTCTAGTGCGTGCGATCGAGGACGCTGTCGAGGCTGCGGGTTTTGCAGCAACTGTCTTCACCGACGGAATGCAGATCCGCACCAAGGGCGGACGGCGAGGTCGCGAGCCCGATGGGTCGGTATCGTCAGCGCCGGTCACGGACCCCAACGCCCTGGTCGTGCCGGATCCCCTCATCGTGGTCGAGGTCGTCTCGCCGTCCAGCGAGCGCGATGATACGGGCGACAAGCTGGACGAGTACATGGAGCTGCCGACCGTTCAGCACTACCTCATCGTGCGCCCGGACAAGCAGCTGATCGTGCACCACTCACGCGGCGAGGGCGGTGCGCTGCAGACGATGCTCGTCACCGGTCCCACATTACGACTTGATCCGCCCGGAATTACGCTCGACCTAACCCGGGTCCACAAGGCCTGCGGTTGAGGAGCTACTGACGCCTCATTCCGCCGCAGGCACGAGACGCTTAGCAAGCGCGTGACCACCCTGCCGCACGCTGACCACGATCGCCAACCCCGCCAGGATGAGCCCGCCGCCGATCAGGTGGGCCAACGTCAGATGCTCGCCCAGCACGAGCGCACTGGCGACCACGCCAACCACCGGCATTAACAACAAGAACGGCGTCGCCTGATCCACCCGCACACGCTTGATCAGCGTGTACCAGAGCAGATTTCCGAAGGCTGAGCCAACCACTGCGAGTAGGCCAAGCGACAACCACTGATGGGGCGTTGCCGACGTCATAGCCTCCCACTGGCCCGTCTCAACCAAAGCAGACCCCACGACCAACTGTGGAAACGAATGCGAGGCGACCAGACGATACAGCTTGGTCGGCTCGTCCCGCCCAACGCGGCGGATCAAGGTCTGGCCAACAGCCCATATTCCTCCGCCAAGTAGCACAAGGCCGACAGCAATCGGTGACGGTGGATGCTCTGGAAGGCCAGCTATGGCAGCAACGCCGAGGAAAGCGATGACGATGCCGACGAACCGTCCGGGCGAGATCGCCTCACCATTGATCAGTGCGGCTGCGATGACTGCGATCGGCACCTGCGCCTGCAAAATGAGCACGGCGAACGACGCATCGATGTGCGCAAGACCGATGAACAATGGAATCATTTGCAAACTTCCGGCGCAGGACGCCATCAACATCCCAGGCCAGAATGGTGTCGCAAATTTTCCCGGAAATAGGATCGTGTAAACGACCAATACGAAGCCGAACACGATCGACACCATGAACAGTGGCGGAAAGTGCTGCGACGCAGGTTTGGCCATGGTGAAGCAGAAGCCCCACAGCAGCGGGATGACCAAAGCGAGCATCAGATCTGATTTGCGCATGATCAGCCCTTAGCACGCGGACTCCGGGGTGAGCAGCGCAAGCCAAGCAACGCTGCCCTGCCCGCCCCCGTCATTGACCTCTTAACGCCGCTCCCTTAACTCCTCCCGATGAGCACCCAAACCAAGTCTGCCCTCGGACCCTCCCGGCCCGGCCAGCTGAGCGCTACCGAATTCATCCCCTTGATTGCGGCCATGACCGCGATTGGGGCCATGAGCATCGACGCCATGTTGCCGGCCCTCGGCCAGATCGGGCGCGACCTGCATGTGGCCCACGCCAACGATCCGCAGCTAGTGATATCGAGCATTTTTGGCGGCATGATCTTTGGCGGCCTGCTCGGGGGACCCCTCTCGGACAGTTTTGGGCGCAAGTCCGCCCTGTTTTTTGGCTTTGCGCTGTACATCCTCGGCAGCCTGTTGGCTGCGACGGCCACGTCCTTCCCCATGCTGCTGGCGGGCCGGGTGCTGCAAGGCTTCGGCGCCTCGATTCCTGCCACCGTATCGATCGCTCTGGTGCGCGACCTCTACGTCGGCGATGCCATGGGCCGCATCATGTCGTTCTCGATGTCCGTGTTCATTCTTGTCCCGATCCTGGCGCCGATGGGTGGGCAGGCGGTCATGCTGTTTGGCGGCTGGCGGCTGATCTTTGCCGCTTATGTGGCGATCGCGCTCATGGTCAGCCTCTGGATCGGGATCAGGCAACCCGAAACCCTCCCTCCTGACCGGCGACAGCCGTTCGCAGCGGGGCGAATCTTCAGCGCCGCCCGCGAAGTGGTCGGCAATCGGCCGGCCATGGGGTTTTCCATGGCAGCGGGCATCTTGTTCGGCGCCTTCTTGGGCTATCTCTCGTCGTCGCAGCAGATGTTCCAGGACGGTTACGGCGTAGGCACATCATTCCCGTTTTACTTCGCCTCGTTGGCGGCCTCGGTTGGCCTCGCCATGATCGTCAACGGCTCGCTGGTGATGCGCTTTGGCATGCGCCGGCTCACCAATCTCGCGTTCATCGGCATTGCTGGCCTCGCCTGGTTGTTCCTGCCCTATGTGCTCGCAAACGGCGGCAAGCCGCCGTTGTGGGCGATGATGGCTTACCTCGCGCTGACGTTCTTCTGTTTCGGCGCGGTGCTGGGCAACCTCAACGCGCTGTCGATGCAGGCGCTGGGCCATGTGGCGGGCGTCGCTTCAGCCATTATCGGCTCGATGCGCATGGCCATCTCGATGCCACTTGGTCTGATCATCGGTCGGGCGTTCGACGGCACAGTGCTGCCGATCGTCGCCGGGTTTGCCGTGCTGGGCGCCGTGGCGCTCGGCGCAACACTATGGGCCGAACTCACTGCGCCCCTTGGGGCTGAGGTCAAACCGTGACGGCCGACGCAATCGAGCGGCCGATCAAACCGCTTTCATTGAGCGAATTCATCCCGCTGATGGGACTGCTGACGGCGCTCGATGCGCTCTGCATCGACGCCATGATGCCCGCGCTCTCCGAGATGGGCCGCGACCTGCACGTCGCCAACGCCAACGACGTGCAGCTGATCATCGCCACCATGTTCTTAGGGATCATGCTCGGCCAATCACTCGGCGGCCCGCTGTCGGACGCCGTCGGCCGCAAGCCCGCCATTTACTTTGGCCTGTCGCTGTATCTCGTTGGTACGCTGATCGCGCTTTTTGCTCAATCGTTCCCGGTCATGCTGGCAGCCCGCGTGCTGCAGGGGACTGGCGCGTCCATGCCCGCCACCGTCGGCACGGCGCTGGTGCGCGATCTCTACCAGGGCGCGCCTATGGCCCGGGTGATGAGTTTCATGGGCTCGGTGTTCATCTTCGTGCCCGTCATCGCGCCGTTGCTCGGCCAAGGCATCCTGCTCGTTGGCCACTGGCGCTGGATCTTCGTGATGTTCTTCGTGCTGGGCTTTCCGGCCTCGATATGGTTCGCCCTGCGCCAGCCCGAAACGCTGCCGCCGGAGAACCGTCACCCGGTCTCGCCGCGCCGGCTCTGGAAGGCCCTGCTGGAAATCTTACGCAACCGTTCAGCCATGGGCTACTCGGTCGCCAGCGGGCTGTTCCTGGGCGCCTTCTTTGGCTACCTGAATGCCTCACAGCAGATTTTTCAGGGGACCTATCAGACCGGATCGTTGTTCGCGGTCTATTATTCCGCCTGCGCCGCCACCATTGGCGTCTCCATGTACTTCAACGGCAAGTTAGTCGAGCGCTTAGGCATGCACCGCCTCACCTGCCTCGGCTGCGCAGGCATGCTCCTCATTGCGCTGCTGTTCCTGCCCGTCGCCTATGCCTATGGCGGCGTGCCACCGCTGGTGCTGTGGATGGCCTTCCTGCTGCCGATGTTCTTCTTCATCGGCATCATGTTCGGCAATCTCAACGCCATCATCATGGAGCCGCTGGGCCATATCGCCGGCATGGCGTCCTCCATGACGGCGGCGCTGACGCTTGGCATCAGCCTGCCGCTGGGTACGCTGCTCGGCCGCAGTTTCGACGGTACGGTGCTGCCGATCGTGGCCGGCTTCGTGCTGATGTGCGGAACGGCGCTTGGCGTCATGCTCTGGACCGAGCGCGGCTGGCCTACGGGGCCGGTTGCGTACCCCCACGCCGCCGTTTAGGTTGCGCCGCAACATCCACCTGATTTGCTTTTCCGAGGGCTCTCCCGATGCCGAAAATCAAAGTCGCCAACCCGATCGCCGATCTCGACGGCGATGAGATGACCCGCATCATCTGGAAGCTGATCAAGGACAAGCTGATCCATCCCTATTTGGATCTTAAGCTCGACTACTATGACCTCGGCATCGAGCACCGCGACGCGACCAGCGATCAGGTCACAATCGACGCCGCGCACGCCATCAAGAAACACGGCGTGGGCGTCAAATGCGCCACCATCACGCCAGACGAGGCGCGCGTGAAGGAGTTCAACCTGAAGCAGATGTGGAAGTCGCCGAACGGCACGATCCGTAACATCCTCGGCGGCGTGATCTTCCGCGAGCCGATCATCTGCAAGAATGTGCCGCGCTTGGTGCCGGGCTGGACGCAGCCGATCATCGTAGGCCGCCATGCGTTCGGCGATCAGTACAAGGCGACGGATTTCAAAGTGCCGGGCAAGGGCACACTGAAAGTGACGTTCACGGGCGACGACGGCAAGGTCATCGAGCACAAGGTGTTCGATTTCCCCGGATCGGGCGTGGCGATGGCCATGTACAACCTGGACGATTCAATCCGTGAGTTCGCGCGGTCATCGTTCAACTACGGCCTGAACCGCAACTATCCGGTCTATCTGTCGACCAAGAACACCATTCTTAAGGCCTATGACGGCCGCTTCAAGGATATCTTCCAAGACGTGTTCGACGCCGAATTCGCTGCCGAATACGCCAAGCGCAAGCTCACCTACGAGCACCGGCTGATCGACGACATGGTCGCCTCTGCGCTAAAATGGTCGGGCGGCTACATCTGGGCCTGCAAGAATTACGACGGCGACGTGCAGTCCGATACAGTGGCCCAGGGGTTCGGCTCGCTGGGCCTGATGACGAGCGTGCTGTTGACGCCCGACGGCAAGACCATGGAAGCCGAAGCCGCGCACGGGACGGTCACGCGGCACTATCGCGAGTATCAAAAGGGCAAGGAAACCTCGACCAACTCCATCGCCAGCATCTTTGCTTGGACGCGCGGGCTGGCGCACCGGGCCAAGCTCGACGGCAATACCGAGCTGGATAAGTTCGCCCATACGCTGGAAAAGGTCTGTGTCGATACCGTCGAGGCCGGTTTCATGACCAAGGACCTGGCGCTGCTGGTCGGCGACAAGCAGAGCTGGCTGTCGACGACGGGGTTCTTGGATAAGATTGCTGAGAATTTGCGGACGGCGATGGCGTAGGAGG